>JANNRW010000446.1:0-51595 GCA_031401815.1 Geobacteraceae bacterium
TTGATGATGATCGGATAGCCTGACTCCTTGGCGAACTTAAGCGCTTCCTCTTCCTTCTCAATCGGATCCTCCGTCCCCGGAACGACCCTCACACCGGCGGCAATGGCAGCTTTTCGTCCCGCCACCTTGTCCCCCAGTGCCCGCATCATATCAGCTGTAGGCCCTATAAAAGCGATTCCGGCTGCTTCGCAGCGTTCAGCAAAATCAGCGTTTTCAGCAAGAAAGCCGTAACCGGGGTGGATGGCGTCAACATCAGCCTTGAGCGCCAGGGTGATGATCTCGTCAATCCCCAGATAGGCGTCAATCGGAGGCTTCCCTTTCCCTACAAGGTAAGCTTCATCAGCCTTGTAGCGGTGCAGCGAGAGTTTGTCCTCTTCCGAGTAGATTGCTACAGTGCCAATGCCAAGCTCGGTACAGGCGCGAAATATACGGATCGCGATTTCGCCGCGATTGGCTGCCATTATCTTTCTGAATCTCTTCTTTTCCATTTAAGGTCTCCGGGTTTTAAGTAAAATAAAAACAGGTAACTGCTCAGGAGTCAGTGGTCAGTATTCAGTAGTCAGTATGATTATCCTAAAAGCGGCAGTTACACCACAGAGAGGATTATATTGCTGAAGCATAAATGGATATTCACATGGGCTATCGTCAGCAATTAAAGTCTATGTGAGAATCTGACCCTGGTTTTCTACTGAAACCTGACCCCTGAATCCTGACTACTGAGCAGTTACAAAAACAGATAAACTCTGGTTAAACTTTTAGTCAAGCTAAAAATATTTAGTTAATTTAGATAGTTACAGAGAATTGCCTGTCAGCGCATAGAAACAAATTCCAGCAGAATTGTCAATGCCATACTTTTGAATCGAACCTAGCTTAAAGTTTTCATCTTTGCGCAAACAAAATATTATGCTAAATTTCTCAAGTTGATTACACAAAATAAAGGAGACTCTTTAATGGACAGTCGTTTCAGCATCATGGCGCTATTTCTGGCGCTGAATCTAAACATTGCTACAGCTCTGCCGGTATTTTCAGCAGAAGCAGAACCTGTAAAACCAGCTCCCCCTGCGGTAGAGGTGAAAACTGAAAAAGCACCAGGAGTTCCTGATGCCAAGAAAGAGAAATCCCCTCTGGATGTAGTTGCAAAAGTTGCGGGCACCACTATTACACGCAAGGAGCTGGACAGGGCTCTTACTGTTCTTGCCTCGCAGAATCGCCTCCCGGCTCAAGGGGATCCCGACGCCCAGAAGCAGGCTGAAGCTGCTGCGCTGGATCAACTTGTTTATGCCGAGCTTATTTATCAGGAGGGGTTGAAATCAGCGCCAGCAGACCTGGATAAGCAGATCGACTTCAGGATGGCTCAGAACAAGGGGAGATTCGGTTCTCCTGCCGAATTTGAAGCAGCGCTTCTCTCAGCCGGAGTTGCAGAAAAAGAGCTGATGGAGATTACGAAAAAAGACATTATCATTTCCAGCTTTATCGAGCAGAAGATTGGTGCTGCAATCAAGGTGACTGATGAGGAGATCAAAACCTTTTATGAAGATAACAGGGACAAGCTAAAAGAGGAGCCGCAGGTAAAGGCGAGCCATATCCTTATCGGAGTTGATTCATCTGCCAAGGAAGAAGAGAAGAAAAAGGCGAAAGAGAAAGCTGAAGCGCTGTTGAAAGAGATCAAGGGGGGGAAGGATTTTGCTGAAACTGCTAAAGCCAATTCAACCTGTCCCAGTAAGGATCAGGGTGGTGATCTTGGCTGGTTCGGCAAGGGGCAGATGGTCCCTGCGTTTGAAACAACAGCATTCGGGATGAAAACAGGCGAAGTGAGCGAAGTGGTTGAGACCCAGTTTGGTTATCATATAATCAAGCTGATGGAGAAGAAAGATGGTGAAGCTCCCAAGCTTGAAGAGCTTAAAGAGAAGATCGGTACATTTCTCAAAGGGCAGAAGACCCAGAAAGCGGTTTTCGACTACGTAACCAATTTGAGGAAAGAGGCGAAAGTGGAGCTATTGCTCTAAAAGAAGCTCTCTGGAGTTTGGACTTTTACTCCCCCGCCCCTTGCGGGAGGGGGCTGGGGGGGTGGGGGCGGTCACTTCAAGCACTGCTGCCTGATAACTTCAAGAACTCCCTCAGTGTTTTCGATTACATCATTATTCCAAAATCGTAATACGGTAAATCCATTACCTCTCAAACAAGCGTCTCTATGCATGTCGTACCGGTTTTTTCTGAATGCTGACCACCATCAAGCTCAATTACAATCTTCTTTTCAAAGGATACGAAGTCTACGATTTATGTTTCAACAGGCTGCTGTCTTCGAAACTTGACACCTTCAAGCTGACTGTTTCGCAAACTACGCCAAAGTATACGTTCAACGTCAGTTGTGTTACTTCTCAGTTCTATCGCATATTCTTGAAGGTAATGGCGTGGTTTCAAAGCAGCTTCCCCCACCCCCTATCCCCCTCCCGCAAGGGGCGGGGGGACTTTTAGAGCCTTTGAAAATGTCCAAACTCCAGGGAGCTATTGCTCTAAAAGAAGCTCTGTGACATGACAAGAAAAAAGCCCGAAAGAGTTTCTTCCGGGCTTTTTTGCGTCTTCAATTTATGCAGCAGCGGCTGCTGGCGGCACAAATACTCTCGTGCCGAGCTCGCTGTCCAGCATCAAGAGGCCATAACCGTTGTCCCCGATCATCTTCAGCTTGCCGATGATCTCGCGGTCGTTCTCCTCCTCCTCGATCTGTTCCGTAATGAACCACTGAAGAAAAATCTGCGAGGCGTGATCCTTCTCCTTTATTGCCTGTTCAGTCAGCTCGTTGATGCATTTCGTAATATACTGCTCATGCTTCAGGGTCTCTTCAAACATCTGCAGGAACGAAGAGAATTTGCTCAGAGGGGCTTTCATCTTATCAACGGTCGCCTGTTCCCCCTGGCTGTTCAGGTAGGTGTAGAACTTCATGAAGTGCACCATCTCTTCCTGATACTGGACAGTGAACCAGTTTGCTGTCCCTTTCAGCCCCATGACACCGGCAGCCGAAGACATGTTCAGGTAGAGCAGGGCAGAGTAAAGCTCGGTATTCATATGCGTGTTAAGTGCAGCGTACATTTTTTTCGAAATCATCGGTTTTTAGTCCTCCTTTTGTCATATTTAATACAGTATACCGATATCGCCAGAGAGTTCAAGAGGGTTGGCGGCAATCTGTAACCTGGGTGCTTGCAATATATGAGGATATCATGTTAATAAAGCTGGCAACTGGAGGTTCAATGAAGGGGAATACAAGCATTCTTTTGATTGATGATGACGAAACAAGCCGTCAGGCGCTGACACTCCTGCTTGGGAAGATTTACAGCGTAACTTCGGCCGCAAGCGGCTACGAAGCCAGGAAACTTTTGGCAGCAGAGCAGTTTGATATTGTCATCTCTGATCTTCGCCTCCCGGATTGCAGCGGCATTGACATTTTAAAGCAGATCAAGTCATTGTCGCCAACTACCGAAGTTGTCATGATTACCGGATATGCCTCAGCCGAGACCGCAGTGAGCGCCATGAAAGAGGGGGCGTTCGATTATGTTACAAAGCCTCTGAATTTTGATGAACTGAAGATGATTCTCGTAAAGGCGACTGAAAAACGCCAGCTTCTCTCAGAAAACCTGTTTTTGAAAAAGCAGCTTCGCGAAAAATACGGTTTTGCAAACATAATCGGCAATTCATCGGCCATGCAGAATGTATTTCGACTGATGCAGAGGATAATCAAGACCGATTCAACGGTTCTGGTCATGGGTGAGTCAGGTACAGGCAAGGAGATTGTTGCCAGATCAATTCACTTTAACAGCCACCGGCAGGACAAGCCCTTTATTGCAGTTCATTGCGGCGCAATTCCGGAGAATCTTCTTGAGAGCGAGCTCTTTGGTCATGCAAAAGGGTCTTTCACAGGTGCTCACCGGGACAAGATCGGAAAATTCGAGGCGGCAAACCGTGGGACAATATTTCTGGATGAAATCGGCACCATGCCTCTTCATCTTCAGATCAAGCTCTTGCGGGTGCTTCAGGAGCAGGAGATTGAGCGTGTCGGTTCCAACAGTACTCTGAAGCTCGATGTCAGGGTGATTGCTGCCACCAATCTTGATCTGGAGCAGGAGGTTAAGGGGGGACGATTCCGTGAGGATCTCTTCTACCGGTTGAATGTGATACCTCTTGTTATTCCGCCTATTAGAGAGCGCAGGGAAGACATAGTTCATCTGGCAAAACATTTTCTGGCCAAATACTGCAAGGAGATGAAGAGGCCGGTGATGAGCATAAGCAGGGAGGCGCTGGAAGCGCTGGAGCGGCACGACTGGCCAGGGAATGTCCGTGAGCTCGAAAATGCAATTGAGCGGCTCGTGGCGCTTACCGAAGGGGAGGGGATAACCATGGCGGATCTTCCGGGCAACATCAGGATGAGCCATGGCAATATGCTCTCCTTCCACTTTGAGCTGGGGGATGACGGGCTGAATTTTGCCGAAAAAATAAATGAAATAGAGGCAGGTATTATCTTACGTGCGCTTGCACATACCGAAAATGTAAAAGCCCGTACTGCCGCCCTGCTACGAATGAACAGGACTACCCTGGTAGAAAAGATGAAGCGGCTCGGGATGGATGGTTAAAAATGCAATCTTATTGCAATTTAATCTTTTGGCACTGGTGTTGCAAAGTATGCAGAAATCCATATCTGGTAAATGATGTTTCAGATGGAAATCCCATAAACAGCCTATATGGCAAAGCAAAAAACTAATTAAAAAAGCTATCATTAAATATCGGGTCGCCATATGACTTGAAGAAGTCGGGGATACCGCGACTTGACACTTATTTTGAAGAATAAGGGAGTACAGGGTTTTGCACCAGAAGTGAGCAATTATCAGGCTAAACGATTAGCCATCAAACAAAGGGGGTTATTAAATGAAGAAACTGGCATTACTTTTATCAGTAGCACTACTTGCAGCATGCGGTGGAAGCGGCTCTTCCACTACAAAGAGCACAGTAACTTCGGGCGGGCAGGATACCGGCTCAACCTATGCGCAGACCGGCCCTTCAAGGGCAGTGACGTTTTCGCTTGTTGCTCCAAAATCTTCATCGCGCTTCGCACCAACTGTTTCAACCAGCTTGAAAAGAGTGGCAAGGATTGTTATAACAAACCCTTCACTGAACGCCTCCAACAGCAATATTTTCCAGAGATACGCCGAGTATGATTATGATGCAGCTGCCCCTCCGATCGAGTTTACCCTTCCTGTTGCCAACGGTTATCTGGTTGAGGGTTTCGTCTATAGTGTTAACCGTACTTCATACAGCAGTTACAGCTCTGCTACCTGGAATTTCAAGCAAGAGGGGTATTCATCTGCATATAACATCGGCTATAGAGGATATTCAGCGAGTTACAGGATTGTCGGAGCAAGGGAAACTTTGGCCGCTCAGAGAAACATACTGTTTTACGGTTCGTACCTTCTTGACATACCTGCAACCGGCGCAATAGGGAATGGAACAATTTTTATTGATCCTCCTGGAAATCCGAACAATGCATTCCTTTTTACCCAGTCTCCGGGGGATGTCCCTTCCGAAATCTACAAGTACGGTTTTAACAATATGTCAACAGGCAAGTACAGGCTATTTGCGAATATTACAGGCGCAACAGCAACTGCCAGCGGCTTGAACAGAAGCTCTTACGGAGTGAAACTGGCCGAATCGCTTGCCGGACTCGACCAGGTTAATACTTATAGTAATGTTTCCGGAAGTTTTTCAAGTTATCTGCTTGGGCCATATGCTCAGACTAACGGCGTAAAGACCTACTACGCGAGATTCGCCTATTATGCAAAGGATTCACTTGCTATCAGAGCGCTTAACGAGACCCCCAGTATGTTCATCTTTAATAGTCCTAATATCAGCGCTCCTGTAGTTATCAACTCGAGAACTATCTCCTGGCCATAACTGTCAGGTGGTAATTAATCGCACGAAAAGGCGGGGGAGACCCCGCCTTTTTCTGTTTATCCCTTCAGATCCGGATATATTCCGGATCACTCTCTCTTGGTACAACTGCCCACTCATTTTCTGCTGCATCAAAGTCTGCTATCTTGTCCAGAGGCGCTCTCATGTACCTGCCACGGGCTGTAACCGCAACTGTGCCGTCAGGCAGCAGAATCTCGCCGCTTCCGGAGAAGAAGCGGCTCCCCTGCTCCTCGATTCTTCCGACAACCCTCAGCTCCTGACCAAGCGGCACAGGTTTTTTGAACTGTACTGTCAGCTCCAGGGTTATCCCCCAGACTTCGGTATCACTCCCTATCATGATGGCTCTGCCGATGGTTTCGTCAAGAATTGTCGAGGCAATCCCGCCATGGAGTCGCCCCGGATAGCTCTGGTGCAGCTCGTTCGGGGTGAAGGTTGCGACAAGTGTTAAACTCTCTGTCTCAAAAAAGGAGGCTTGAAGACCGGCAATATTTTTGAGGCCACAGACAAAACACATCTTTGAGTTATGCTGTTTTCCGGTTACTTTAAGATCCATATGAGAAGCATCTCCTTTGTTGCTTTTTTATACTGGGTATCTATAATTCCTACACGGATGAGATTTCAATATCAACTTTAAACTGAAGGGCAAATGGTACGAGGCGCATTAACATCAGGATTGTCGCCTGAGGCTATTTCCGGAGAAAGGGGCGTGTTTTCCTTCTCCCTCCTGGTGATGATCTGCTCTTTTTCTGTTGCCGTGATCCTCGGATCGGCCTGGGAGGAGCAGGTTGTCTATGACGGGACAGCCATGCTTTTGTATGGAGCAGGCCCCAGGGAGATGGCACAGGCAAGGGTTTCAAAAACACCAGCTACGCATGTTTACCAGAGAATCAGGGAGTCGGACGGATTGATTATTGCTGATTACGGGTTTCTCAACTTTAACAATGATCCTCTTACAGTTGCATTTTCAATCAATGCAAGGGAGTTGGCTGCGTACAATCTTGAATATGGCTATACAAGGGGTGAAAAACTTGCTCTGGATGACTGGCAGAAAAAAGCGCTTGAGGAGGCTTATCAGAATGCTGTTAAGAATCACCATGGGCAGGAGCAGTTAAATCGGGCCGGTGAGAGAGTCACTGCTGAATACAAGGCAAAACTCACAGCACTTTTCCATTCCAGAGGATTCATTACTCGCGAGGGGAATCTGCTGGTTGCAGATATCCCGGAAATTGTTCGCCGCAATGTTCAGAAGCTCCGGAGTGTGGCTATCTCTATCAATAAATCCGGGGAAAGGCTTGACTATGATTCAGACAGTGTGATTTCCGCTGCAGTGTCACTTGTTCAGACAGCACTTCGCTATGAAAACATCCCTTCAGAAATTGCGGGCAGAAAAACAGGCGGGATCCTCCCTCCGTTAGAAACAATAGCTTCCGGAAGGGGGGATTGTGATACAAAGGTTGCCCTGCTGGGGTCAATTCTATTGAACTGGAACCGGATCAAGATTATTGGTGTCGGGGTGCCTGGGCATTATCTGATGGGGGTGATGAGAAACCCGGCAAAGGGTGATGTATTCATGGAGTACAAAGGGGCGCGTTATGTGCTGATAGAGCCTGCCGGGCCGGGCTGGCTCCCCCCGGGGAGCATAGACAGTAAAACGGCAGCCCTTTTGAATGCCAACGCGAATCTCAGGATTGAGCCGTTTAACTAGGAAAATCGTTGAGCAGATAAGTCTAACCCCTCCTGTCCTCCCCTTACTTAAGGGGAGGGACGCTCGAAGTGGCTTTGGCGGAAAAGCTCATATATCACATATAGAGCTTTTCCGCTTATAGATCTATGCCAGTTCAAGGCCGCTGAAAAAATACGGAATTTCGAATGCTGCCGTCTCCGGTGCATCTGATCCATGAACACTGTTTTCCTCAATATTTTTTGCAAATTCTTTCCGAATGGTTCCTGCTTCTGCATTTGCCGGGTTGGTCGCTCCCATCAGCGTACGCCAGTCAGCAATGGCATTTTCTTTTTCAAGGCAGAGCAGCACCACAGGAGAGCGAGACATAAAGGTGCAGAGCTCGCCGAAAAAAGGGCGTTCGCTATGTACATGATAGAATCCTTCTGCCTGGGCTCTGCTTAGCTGCATCTTTTTCATCCCCACAATCCTGAAACCCGTTGTTTCGATCTTGTCGAGGACTTTTCCTATAAGGTTACGTTCTACTGCATCAGGCTTGATTATTGCGAATGTTCTTTCCATTTTGTTCTCCAAAATCAGGTAACAGTTAAAAAAATGGCTCGCAGGTGACTGCGAGCCATTTTTTGCCTAAATGAGGTGTATTGCTTACTTCTTTGCAGGAGCAGCAGGAGCAGCAGCGGGAGCAGCAGCAGGAGTAGCAGCAGCAGGCTTCTGCTTGGAGGTTGACTGTGCTTGAACCGGAGCAGGAGCAGCAGCAGGTGCCGGAGCCGGAGCTTCTTCTTTTTTCTTGCAGCCAGCAGCAAAAGCAAGGGCAAGTGTCATGCAGAGTGCGAGGGAGATCATCTTTTTCATGTTTATAATCCTCTTTCCTTGGTATTGACCTCTGTCATAAAAACAGGGTAGGTAAATTAAGCAACAGCAGTGATATAAACCCTGGAGATATTATTGTCAACAACTTTTACAACTTTTTCCATTTCAGGGCTCATTAATCTTTTTTGCTGTTTCCGTGACACTCCCCGCAATGGCGCGTTGGGCCGACACCCTCTTTGGTATGGCAACCGATACAGAGTTTATGTGCTTTGGCCTTGTTGATTCCGAACTGCCTTGGCGGGCCTTCATGGCATTCAGTGCATGGATAAAGCCCCATATGCTTAGAGTGATTGAAATCTACATCACCATTGTAAGCCTTGAAAATCTTTGCCTGAGCGGTAGACAGGAGTATAGCTGTTACAAGAATTAACCAGATAAATGATCTCATTTAAAGAACTCCGGAAGCAGTGCAGATGTTGGACAACGGTCAGGATTCTATACGAAAGCGTTGTGTAAAAACAGGGGAAAATGGAAGTATTCAGTAGTCAGGGGTCAAAAGGCAGTAGTCAGTAGTCAGGGGTCAGGAGTCAGTAGAAAAGCCTTTATTCTGACCCCTGACTACTGACCCCTGACTACTGCATTATTCTCTCCAGCTCCAGCTCTACACTGTGCATATACTCCTTTATTTCCAGGTTGCTCTCCATAAGAAGAACTTCCCCGGCAATCCTTTCGGCATATTCTGCACTCACAGATCTGATCGCCTGCTTGACAACCGGTATTGAGGGGGCAGACATGCTGAAATCAGTGATTCCAAGACCCATTAGGAGTAAGGCGTTGGCAGGAGAGGCAGCCATTTCGCCGCAAAGCGATACCGATATATTGCCTGTTTTTGCTGCCAGTACAACTTTGCGTATCGAATGAATTACAGCAGGGTGATATGGTGTGTAGTACTGTTTTACTCTTGAGTTGTTTCTGTCAGCAGCAAGAGTGTACTGGATAAGATCGTTTGTGCCGATACTGAAAAAATCGACCTCTTTTGCGAGTATTTCAGCACCCAGTACAGCCGCAGGGGTCTCCACCATTATTCCGAGCGGAATATCACTCTTGAAAGGTATCCCCGCCAATTCCAGTTCACTCATGACCTCCCTGATTAACTGCCTGATTGCACGGACTTCTTCAATTCCGGAAATCATCGGAAACATGATCCTGACCTCTGATCCCTTTGCTGTCATAAGGATCGCGGCGAGCTGTTCCCGAAAAATATCGCAACAGTCAAGAGAGATCCTGATGGCACGCCACCCCATGAACGGGTTTTCTTCAGCCGGGTGGCTGAAATACGGGAGCCCCTTGTCTCCGCCGATATCCAGAGTGCGGATAGTCAACGGTTGTCCGGCAAAACCGGCAAGGATTTTTTTATAGATCGCTGACTGTTCATGGCGGTCAGGGAAGGCTTTTCTGGCCATGAAAGGGAACTCGGTGCGATAGAGACCTACCCCCTCTGCGCCTTGAGCGACAGCTACGCGAATGTCGCTGACAAGACCAATGTTGGCGCGTAGAAAAACCCTGACACCGTCTCTTGTAATCGCCGGAAGGTCGCGCAAGCCTTCAAACCCCTTCATTTTCAGGCTGTAATCGCGTTGCAACCGTTCATACTCGGATCTAATACGTTGGTGAGGATTGATGTAAACATGACCGATATTTCCATCTACAATAAGATCATCATCAGGCTCAATCTGCCGGACAAGACCCTCAATCCCCATCACTGCCGGGATGCCGAGAGATCTTGCAATGATTGCGGCGTGAGAGTTCAGATCCCCCTTTTCAGTAACAATTCCGAGAATCTTCTCCATATCCAGTGTTGCAAGGTCTGAAGGGAAGATCTCTGATGAAACAAGTAGGCGGCTCTCCAGGAGCTCTTCCTGTAGAACTTCGCCCCCTTCGAGGGATTCCAGCACTCTTCTGCCTATATCTTCCATGTCGGCAGAACGACTCCTCATGTAAGGGTCTTCCATCTGTGCAAAGGCTGTAATGTAATAATTAACGACTTCGCGAATTGCTCGCCCTGCGCCATGCCCCTGATCAACCAGATCGAGTATCTTGTTAATAAAGCCCCTGTCTTCAAGGATCAGGAGGTGGGTATGAAATATCGCTGCGTCATCTTCGGAAAGGATACCGGCTACCCGCTTTTCCAGATAAAGTGTCTGAATACGCGTCTTTTCGAGAGCCTGTAATACTCTTTCATGCTCTTCTTCAGGGGGCATGACTTTCTCTACAACAACCGCTTCCAGGGGGTTGCGGCGTCCAAGCAGATATATTTTCCCAACGGCAAAACCGGGGGCTACAGGGGTTCCGGTGAGGATCAGGGGATTTTTTTCCGGTAATGCAGAGTCAGGGTCGCTGGAGCTGAGATTTTCCAGGCGGATCTTTTCCAGTTTACTTTCAAGTCTGGCACGCTCCTCATCTTTGTGCCGGATTGAATCCAGAAGTCTTGCATTAATGACAATACTTGTAATCTGACAGGCTATTGTAGACAGGGTGCTTGCTTCAGTTCTGGAATATGCGCGTGTTTCGCGGTGCTGTATAACTATAACTCCGATAGGGGCATGGTTTTGCACCAGAGGTATGCCTAGAAAAGACTGATACCGCTCTTCACCCGACTCTGGAAAATATTTGTAGCGAGGGTGTTCATGAGCATTCTCAAGACTTACAATATCCCTTTTTTCCAGAACAAGGCCGGTGAGACCCTCTGTTATCTTCATGGTAATCTTGCCAACAGAAGAGTGGGCAAGCCCTTTTGTAGATTTCAGCCGGAGTGTTTCGTTGTCGTCGTCAAGCAGGTATATGGAGCAGACATCGGAGTTCATTCTTCCGGCAACAAGCGCAACTATGTTGTCAAGAGTCTCCTTGAGATCATGGGAGTGAAGGATGAGCGTACTTATGTCTTCAAGGGTACGCAGTCCGAGTGATTCGGTTCTTTCTGGCATTGGCCATCCTGTTGTCGGGAATATTTTTATTATAGATAAAAAATCATGGATGTGAAGAGGTAAGAGCGATTTGAGGTGATAATTAAAACCTCTTATGATATATATTCGAAAAAACAGTAGCCTAAAAAGGTTGCCAGATAAGCATCTGCCAGGAGGAGATACCATGAACACTGTTTTTGAAGAGTCTGTCGAAAAGGTGATAGCAGCAATTGATGCAGCAGAGTATGACAAGGCTGCTTCGTTTGCCAGGGATTGCATAAAGTCTGATCCGGGGAGTCCGGAAGGCTATTTTTATCTTGGAGAGGCGCTGGTCGGGGCGGAAAAAAACGAGGAGGCGATTTCAGCGTATGAAGCCGGTCTTAAGCTGTCTCCGGAAGACACCGAAGCGCTGACTGCTCTCGGAGATATCTTTTTTGAGATGGGTCGCCATAAGGATGCCTTGCGGCTTTATCAGAAGACGATAGAGATCAATCCGCAGGAGTCTGACGGATTTGTAAATATCGGCCTTGTCTATAACGGAATGGAGCGCGCCGAGGATGCGATCAAGGCTTATAATGCAGCGCTGGAGCTTGATCCGGAAAATGTTTTTGCCTTCAATGCTCTGGGGGATGCCTGGTACGGGCTTGGCAATCGGGACAAGGCGATAGAGGCTTTCAATCGCGGCATTGCCATAGATCCGAATGATGCTGCCGCACACTTCAATCTCGGGGAACTCTACTATGATCTCGGAGAGCATGCTGATGCCGAGCGGGAGTGTCTTGAGGCTATCAGGCTCGACCCGGAGTTTACTCTTGCCTATCTGACCCTGGGGAGTCTCCATATGGACAGGGAGCATCTTAAAGAGGCAGTCAGATATCTGAAGCTTTACCTCAAATATGAGAAGTCTCCTCAAGCCAGGGAGATGATTGATGAGGTCAAGGCTGTAATAGAGGGGCTGAAAGCTGAGCTGGCAGATTTAAAGGGTGAATAGTGAATGGTGAATGGTGAATGGTGAATTGTGGATAGTGAATGGTGAATGGTGAATTGTGAATGGTTGATGGTGGTTGGTGAAGGGTAAGCCGGGGCGTCCAATAGGCGCCCTTTTCCTTTTTTGGAGAGAGGAGAAATATATTGCGTTATCCATCTACGGTAAATCTGCCATTCAATTTTGAATCGATCCGTCGGGATTTCATACCACTTAGACCAGGAGATCTCCTGCCTGTAGGGCCGGGCTGGTGGCTTCCAATTCAGGGGAATTCAGTAGTAGTGATTCGGGAAGGTGAAGGGTGCCGATTGCACCATGGCGAGCTGCCTGATTGGCTGGAGGGTGGGCGCGAGCCGCTCTGTATCGGCCTTTGGCAGGGGCAGCCGTTACGGGTTGTTTCGGTCAGCAGTAAACTGGCGATCCCTGCACCCTGGCAGGCGGAGGCTTTCAACTCTTTAGAGGAGCGACTTGATGATCGGCTGCTCACTCTGGGAGGGATGGGTAAGCAGATCCTTCACTGGCAGCGGCAGAGCCGATTCTGTTCCGGCTGCGGTGGTGATCTTGTCCTTATGTCCGGAAGTTGGGGGAGAAGCTGTACTGCCTGCGGTTACGAGCATTTTCCTTCGATTCACCCTTGCAGTATAGTTCTGGTAAGGCGAGGGGGGGAGTTTCTTCTTGCGAGAAAAAAAGAGTGGCTGGCCGGACGCTACAGTCTGGTTGCCGGTTTTCTAGATTTTGGAGAGTCTCTGGAGGAGTGCGCTGCTCGTGAGGTCTTTGAAGAGACCGGGATAAAGGTAAAAAACCTGCAGTATGTGGGGAGCCAGTGCTGGCCGTTTCCGAGTCAGTTGATGGCAGGGTTTCTGGCTGATTACGACAGCGGAGAGATCAGGGTTGATGAGAATGAGCTTGAAGATGTCCGCTGGTTTACTCCCACTGAGCCGCCCGAAGGGCTGCCGCCGCATCGAAGTATCGCTCGATGGATCATCGAGCGGTACATGTTGAAATGAAACAAAGGGGAGCATCTGCTCCCCCTTGGAACTATTACCCTGCCTTTACCATCAACTCCGAAATCATCTTTGTAAACTTCAGAGGATCCTTTATCGGCGAGCCTTCGGTGAGGAGAGCCTGATCGAGGAGCAGATCGCAGTAATCTGACAGCTTCGGGTCTGCCTTGTCCGCAGCGTACATATTGCCGAGCGTCTTCATGATCGGATGTCCAGGGTTTAATTCCAGAATCCGCTTCGATTTTGGCACATCCTGATTCATCGCCTTCATGATTCTCTCCATGTTGGCGTTGATGCCGTATTCATCAGCAACCAGGCAGCAGGCACTCTCTGTCAGGCGGCTTGAGAAACGTACCTCCTTGACATTTGCAGAGAGTTTCTCCTGTATGAACTCCAAAAGATCCTTGTACTGCTCCTGAGTCTCTTTTTTCTTCTCCTCTTTCTCTTTTTTCTCTTCTTCAGAGTCTAGTTCCAGATCACCACGATCAACTGCTTTCAGCTTCTTGCCGTCATATTCGGTCAGAGCCTGCACGACCCATTCATCAACCGGATCCGTAAGGAAGAGCACTTCGTAACCCTTGCTCCGGAACGCTTCAAGATGGGGAGAATTTGCCACCATTTCTCGGCTGGTGCCGGTTATGAAGTAGATCTCCTTCTGCCCTTCCGGCATTTTTGCAACATAATCCTTCAGAGAGACCGGTTTGCCGGGTTCACTGGTCGAACTTTCAAAAAGGACAAGTTCCTGGAGTTTATCCTTGTTGGCATAATCGAAATGCAGACCCTCTTTCAGTACCGGGCCAAACTCTGCGTAGAATTTCAGGTAATCCTCAGCTTCCTTATCCTTTATTTCTCCAAGCGTGGAGAGGATTTTCCCCACAAGGCTTTTCTGGATACGCTTGATCTGTACATCTTCCTGCAATATTTCGCGGGAGACATTCAGCGGCAGATCGCTCGAATCGACAACCCCTTTGACAAAACGGAGATAATCGGGTAGCAGGGACTCGCAGTTGTCGGTAATGAAAACACGCTTGACATAGAGGTGCACGCCGCGCTTCCGGTCTTGTGAAAAGAGGTCGAACGGCTTGCGAGCAGGCAGATAGAGCAGCGCCTTGAATTCACTGGTACCTTCGGCGGAGTAGTGAATGGGGCGGAACGGCTTTTCAAAGTCGTGGGAGATATGCTTGTAGAACTCTTCATGCTCCTCTTCGCTGATGTCGCTTTTGGCGCGAGTCCAGATGGCCTTCATGGAGTTGAGGGTCTCTTCGGTGGTCTTTTCTATCTCTCCGCCACCCTCGATAACCTTGCCGTCAAGCCCCCTTGCGGGTTCGGTGCGGGTTATGTCCATCACCACAGGGTACTGAACATAATCAGAGTACTTTTTTATGATCGAGCGGATCTTCCACTCATCAAGATACTCTTTCATTTCGTCCTTGAGATGCAGCACAATTTCCGTGCCGCGACCCCCCTTTTCACACTCTTCTATTGTGTAAGTTCCATCCCCGCCAGATTCCCAGCAGCAGGCACCTGCAAGGTTCCCACCTTTTCTGGTAATGAGTGTCACCCGGTCGGCAACCATGAATGATGAGTAGAAACCGACTCCGAACTGCCCTATCAGCTCCGGATTGTCACTCGCTTTTGCCTCTTTCAACGCATCCATGAATGCCCTGGTGCCGGAGCGGGCGATGGTGCCGATGTTCTCCTCAACTTCACCAATCTCCATGCCGATTCCATTATCGCTGATAGTCAGCGTCCCGGCGCTTTTGTCCGGAGTGATCCTGATTTTCCAGTCGCTGTTCCCTTCCAGCAGAGCTTCGTTTGAATGTGCTTCAAAACGCGCTCTGTCAATCGCATCAGAGGCGTTTGAAACAAGTTCTCTCAGAAAAATATCCCGATTTGAATAGAGTGAGTGGATGACCAGATCCAGTAGTTTCTGGACTTCGGTCTGGAACTGTTTGGTTGTCTTCATTTTTACAGCGGTCTCCTTTGAATTTGGTTAATGGCGCTAGTCCAAAAAAATAATCACTCTTCTCACCAAAAACAAGGCTGTTTCAAAAAAAAACCGGTTTCTGAAATTATTTTATATATTCAGGTTTCTGCCGGAATGAAAGCATGTTATTATTCCTGAAATTCTCTTCGGCAGAGGTTTATAATGAAAAAGCCTGTAGGAATTAGGACGGCGCTACTGACAACTGTTTCATTCCTGACTCTGGTTCCACTGCTGATAGCCATGCTGGCATCCATGGTCATATTTCATTTTGATCTGTCAGAGCGAATCCATCAGGATAATCAGAGAGTTGCCCAGACTGTCGGCTCTGCTGTCGAGCAGTTTCTTGCCCGCCCGGTTGTCATGCTCAAGCATATTCGCGAAGATATTGCGAGAATAGAGGGGTCAATTGCCGAAAGAAAAGCTCATGTGGAAGATGAGCTTCAAGATGATCCGCTTTTTGAGTCGGTGCAGTTGGTCGATGCTTCCGGGCGACTTGTTCTTATGGCAGGCCCTGAGGCCATGAAAATATTGCCGACATCGCTCAAGCATGATTTCTCAGGTTCAGAGCTATACAGGCAGCTCAAGAAAACCGGGAAGGTTGTCTGGTCAGAGCCTTTTGTTTCGCTCAGAACGGGTGAATCAGTGATTTCTGTCGCTTTGCCGTGGCAGGGGGGGATGATTGCAGGAACCCTCAATCTCTCTTACCTCTGCAAGCTTGTAGAGCCGACAAGGACAGCATCAAATGCCTATGCCTTCATAGTCAGCCCGTCGGGTCGTTTGATCGCCCATCCGGACAGGGCTCTTCTTGGTGAAAAAGAGGCATTTGTTTCTCTTCCGCAGATAATGGCCGGCTTTGAAGGGACCAGTGGCACCTACTCTTTCATCCTTGAAGGGAGAAAAGTAATCGGAACAGTCCTCCCTTTTTCGCAAAATGACTGGGTTATAGTATCAATTCAGGACAAGGGACAGTCATTTGCCCCGGTTTACAAGATGGAGGCTATTATCGGGTTCTGGGCGCTGCTGGTTTTAGGCGCAGCACTTTTCATGGCATATAAAAAGATAGGGAGGATTACGGCCCCCTTGCTGATGCTTACAGAGTCCAGCAGACAGCTTGCTGTTGGCAAGCCGCTCATTGAACCTCAAGAGTTGAATGTTTACCGTGAAGTACATGACCTCTACGATAATTTTCAGTTGATGGTTTCAGCTGTTCAGCTTCGTGAAATAGATCTACAGAAGAAAAATGAAGAGTTGGCAATAATTGAGAAACAGCTCAGAAATCAGGTCGATGAATATTATCGTACCCATGAGGCTCTTCTCTCCGAGAAAAACAAACTTGAATCGATACTCTCCTGCATGGGAGAAGGCCTCAGCATCCAGGATCTGGATCTTAAAGTCATGCGGCAAAATGATGCGCATATTGCCATGTTCGGCAGGACTCTCGATAAATACTGCTATCAACTTCACGACGACAGCTCCACCCCCTGCTTTGACTGCCCGGTCAGAGCCTCGATAAGTGATGGCAGGAATCATGTCGCACTGAAAGAGTTCAAACGTGACAATGAGCTTCATTATCTTGAAATAACCGCGTCACCCCTTCGTAATGCAGCTGGAGAGATAGTTGGAGGTATCGAAATAGTGCGGGATGTTACCGGACGAATAAGAGCCGAGAACGAGATAAGACATCTTAATCAGGCTCTGGAAAACCGGGTTATAGAGCGGACTGCCGAACTTGAGATAGCCAACAAGGAGCTTGAATCTTTCAGCTACTCTGTTTCTCATGATCTTCGGGCACCGCTCAGGCATATCAGCAGTTTCAGCACAATATTGATGGATGAACATGCCGGGCAGCTAAATGGAGACGGCAAGGCGTATCTCTCCAGAATAGTTGCCGGTTGCGAGAAGATGGGTCTTCTTATTGATGATCTGTTGCAGCTCTCTCATGTTTCCAGGCGCGAACTGCATGAGATCAGGATCAACCTCAGCCATATTGCAGGTCGAATTGCCGCTGAATTTCAAGAGAGTGCCCCTCAAAGGCATGTCCGGTTCGAAATTGCAGATGGACTGGAAGCATTCGGGGATGAGCGTCTGATGGAGGTGATGCTGAGGAATCTTCTTGAGAACGCCTGGAAATACACATCACAAAAGGAAGATATCCTGATTGAGTTTGGTTCCCGGAGCGAGTCGGGCCATCCGGTATACTTTGTAAGGGATAATGGTGCCGGTTTTGACAATAACTATGCAGACAAGCTCTTTGCGCCATTTCACAGGCTTCATGGTGCAGAGTTTGAAGGAACCGGAATAGGTCTGGCGATAGTTCAGAGGATTATCCACAGACATGGTGGCATAATCTGGGCTGATGCCATTGAAGGAGAAGGGGCCACCTTTTTCTTTACGCTGCGGAGCGAGTAAAATTGATTCAATGAAATATTGAAAGCAGTTCCTCCTTTGTGCTACTTTCGCTTAATTCCCCTGTACTGGAGCAGTAATGTATTTCCCTGACAAAGAATCTTTTGCCGGTCTGGCGGCCAAAGGAAACCTGATTCCGGTCTACCGCGAGATCATGGCTGACATGGATACCCCTGTCAGCGCCTTCAGAAAGATTGATGACGGGCGCTACTCATTTCTTTTGGAAAGTATAGAAGGGGGAGAGAAGTGGGCCAGGTACAGTTTCCTGGGAGCTGCTCCCTCGGTCGTAATACGCTCAAGCGCTGCGTCTGTCGAAATCCTTAAAGATGGTGAGCTGCTCGAAACTATCAGTTCTGACGATCCGCTCGAAACAGTCAGGAACTATCTTGCCCGTTTCACGCCGGTTGAAATAGATGGGCTGCCTCGTTTTTTTGGTGGGGCAGTCGGTTATCTTGGCTACGACATGGTTCGTTTCTTTGAAGATCTGCCGTCAAGCAAGCCGACTCTCATAGACGCCCATGATTGCTGCTTCCTGATTACGGACACCCTGCTCATCTTTGATAATGTCCGCCAGAAAATCAAGGTAGTTGCAAATGCTCTTCTTGAAGGATCTTTGCCGGAAGATGCCTATGATGATGCCATTGCCAGGATTGATGCACTTATCGCCCGGCTGAAGAGCCCCCTTCCTCCTGCACTCTCTACTGCAACTCCCGCGAAGCCTGTATCTTTTGTCTCCAATCTGACCAGAGAAGAGTTCGAGAACGCAGTAGGCAAGGCAAAGGAGTATATCCGGGCCGGAGATATAATCCAGGTGGTGCTTTCCCAGCGATTATCCGGAGATCTTACTGTAGATCCTCTTGATATCTACCGTGTTCTCAGGACGCTTAACCCTTCCCCATACATGTTTTTCCTCCGGATGGACGATACGGTTGTTCTCGGAGCTTCCCCCGAAGTAATGGTTCGGAAAGAGGGGGATAAGGTAGAGCTGCGTCCCATTGCCGGAACCCGCCCCCGTGGGGAGACAGCGGAAGAGGATCGGCAGCAGGAAGAGGATCTGCTGGCAGACCCTAAAGAGCGGGCTGAACATGTAATGCTGGTTGATCTGGGGAGAAATGATCTTGGCCGGGTCTGCAAAACAGGGACGGTAACTGTTTCCGAACTTATGGTGGTGGAGCGTTACTCACATGTCATGCATATTGTTTCCAATGTCCAGGGGGAGCTGCTGCCAGACAATGATGCTTTTGACCTTGTCCGGGCAACGTTTCCTGCAGGCACTCTCTCCGGCGCTCCGAAGGTGAGAGCTATGGAGATCATTGATGAACTGGAGCCTTGTCGCAGGGAGATTTATGGTGGCGCTGTCGGCTACTTCTCCTTTTCAGGCAACATGGATCTGGCGATAGCGATAAGGACTCTGGTTGTAAAGGATGGCAAAATTCATCTTCAGGCTGGTGCCGGACTGGTTGCAGATTCTGATCCGGCTGCCGAGTATCAGGAGACTCTGAACAAGGCCATGGCCGTGGTGAAGGCCATAGAGACCGTTGAGCGAGGACTTGACTGATGCTTTTGATGATCGGGGCGAACGTGCTATTACTGACGAGGCTTAAAGGATGAAAGACAAGTCAATCATTATGGTAGCGGAGCAGATAGGGACTCGAATCCTGAACATCAGAGGGCAACGGGTCATGCTGGACAGTGATCTAGCGGCGCTCTATGGCGTGGAGACAAAGAGATTTAATGAACAGGTGCGGCGTAATTCAGAACGTTTCCCACTTGATTTTATGTTTCAGCTGACAAATCAGGAGGTTGCACTCTTGAGGTCGCAAAATGCGACTTCAAGTTTTGAAGGTGGGCACGGTGGAAGGCGAACTCCACTGCTGGCATTCACCGAACATGGTGCAATCATGGCGGCGACTGTTCTGAATTCGAAACAGGCGGTTGATGCCAGTATTTACGTTGTCAGGGCTTTCGTGAAACTCCGCGAACTGCTGGCAGGCAGCAAGGAGCTGGCAGCAAAGTTTGCCGAACTGGAACAGAAGGTGGAAAAGCACGATACAGCTATCCGCTCCATTGTGGAGGCGCTCAAGCAGTTGATGCAACCACCGGATCTGCCTGTCAAAAGTAAGATAGGCTTCAGGAAGGATGAAGGGTAGGGTGTGATGATGAATGTTGGTGCAAGTGCAAGTAGAATTAAGAGGGGTGACTAACTGCTTCTCTCGTGATGTAAGGCAGTGTATTACGACCAGGTCGCTCCACTATTTCCTCCAATTTCTGTTATGATTTTGAATTTTATACCCTTAACATACTGACGGTTCAACTTGGATTTATCCATGCCGATTCCTTCCATTCTCGATAACTCTACTGACCGCGTCCAGCTTAGAACAGTTCTGTCTGATCTGCTGGAATCAGGTAACTACACCCGGTTTTCGGTGGCGACAGGTTACTGGGATCTTCCCGCAATGCGGGAAATGCTCCCGGCTCTCAAGGATTTTCTTTCACAACAGATGTTCAATGAAATACGACTTTTGATCGGTGAAGAGCCAAAGATTCGCGTCAATCAGCTTGATACCGCCTTTCCTGAAAAATACCTCAATGCCGATCTTTCCGATCTTCCATTTACGACTGAATACCGAGAGGTTGCCAGCTTCATGATTGAAGCCATTCAGAAAGGCACCCTCAAGGTCAAACTTTACAAAGGCGATTTCCTCCATGCCAAGTGTTACATCATTGGCGCTGAAAGCGAGAACGCCGTTGGCATCATCGGCAGTTCCAATTTTACCCGCGCCGGTCTTATGGGAAACACCGAACTGAACGCAGTAGAGGATGACCACCGCATTGTCAACTTTCGCCCCACGTCACAATGTCAAGACCCAAGCCACCTGAGCTGGTTTGAAAAAATGTGGAGTGACCCGGCCAGCGTTGACTGGAACGAGCGTTTTACCCTGGAAGTGCTGGGATTGAGTAAGTTCGGTGACAAAAGCTATTCACCCTATGAAATCTATATCCGTATCCTGTATGAGATTTACGGCGATGACATCGAAATTGAAGAATCCCTGAAAAATGAGGAACGCTTTGAAAGCCGCACCGACCTGACACTTTTTCAGGAAGAGAGTTACCGCAAGGTTAAAGCCCGACTGGATAATCCGAAAATTGGTATGTGCCTTGTGGGTGACAGTGTCGGTCTGGGCAAGTCATACATTGCACGGCGGGTGATTGAAGAGTACGGCTATTTCCAGCGCAAGAATGTTGTCGTAGTCTGTCCCGCCTCCTTGCGGGATGACTGGAGACGGCATCTGGAAGAGATCACCGTCAATGCTCCGGTTTTCTCCATTACCGAATTTGGCAATGAGCAAAGCCTGGTTGGTGTACGGGAAGAACTCAAACGCCGCAAGGAAGCATCCAAAGCATCTAATGCCATTGATCTGCTGGTGATTGACGAAAGTCACAACCTGAAAACACAAGGAAGCCAGTCGTTCCAGAACCTCCAGGAGATTCTTACCAGCCGTGATTTCTGCTCCACTGTCCCCCGTGTTCTGCTGCTTACGGCAACCCCGGTCAATAATGGCATTAAAGATTTGGCTAACCAGATAATTCTCTCAAAAGGGGGGGATGGTCAGTTTTTCACCCATTTTGGTATTCAGGACATGGAATCATTTTTCGGCAACATACAGCGCCAGTTCAGCGCCAACGGCAGGGATGATGCCTTTGTCGACCTGTACCCCATTCTGCATAAAATAATGGTCAAGCGCACCAAGCATCAAGTCAAGAAGGACTTCCCTGACGCGACCATAAACGACGGCCAGCCGATCAAATTTCCAGATGAACGTCTGGAAAGCATTCTGTACGAATTGGACAGCAAAGAGATACGAAAGGCAATTCATAAACGGCTTTCCGCCCTTGAGACAGACAATCCGCCGCTATACGCTGCCTTCACCGAAGAGCGCGACCAGACTGATGAGGAGCGGGAAAGCCAGCAGGGGATACTGGACTTCTTCAACTTTACCAAGTCTGACGCCCGGCAACGAAAGAAGGCTGTTGAGTTTGAATCCATATTTCACTTCATTGATAGGGCTATCAACAACCTCAAACTGATTCCCTATAGCTACCTTTCGGAGAAAAAGCAGCGCACCGCCGACGAAGAGTTGCAGGCTCGCGCCCGTGGCAGTCTGACCGGGATCATGAGAATTACGCTCTTCAAATCGTTTGATTCTTCCATTCACACCTTCAAACAGCGGATTGACCGGTACTCCAACTATCTTGAAACCTTTGAATCGGTCTTCTTCAAACAATCGCGTATTGTTCGACCGGAAATCATCCAGAAGGCGCTGACCCGCCTTGACGAGAAGCCCGATGTTGACATTATGAAGCTGATTGATGAAGAGATTGTGGGTTTTACCGAGAGGGAGCAGCAGCGGCAAGCACGAGACACCTCATATTCCGTAAAAACGTCCTACGCCTCAATTCGTCATGATGATTACCGGATAGAACGGATTCGGGCTTTCATTCAGCAGGACAAAGATATTATTGGTCTGATTCGTGAGATCCTTGCAGAGGTTAAACGTGACAGCAAGCTGGAGACCCTGAAGGAAGAGCTGGTACGCTGCGGACTTACGGGAAGCAAGGTTCTTGTTTTTTCGTACTTTGCTACAACCATTGATTATCTTAAACAACAGCTTGATGATACATTCCTGGCTGAGCTTGGGGTAGACCGGGATCAGGTTGCTTTTTTGAAAAGCAAGAACGGCGAATACAAGCAGGAATACGTCCGCCGGTTTTCTCCGGTGGCTCAAAAGCAGGCGGTTGTTGACGGCAAAGTAAATGGCAAGCCGGAACTGCAGTTACTGTTTTCCACCGATGTATTGAGCGAAGGTCAGAACCTTCAGGATTGCGGTGTTATCATCAACTATGACCTGCATTGGAATCCGGTCAAGATGATCCAGCGTAACGGCAGGATCAACCGCCTCGGCTCCACCTTTGACGAGGTTCTCATCTATAATTTTCGTCCTGATGCCCAGCTTGACAAGTTTCTGAAGTTGATGAAGAAGCTTCAGGAGAAAATCAGGATTATAGGCGGCAGCGTGGGGATAGACAGCAGCGTGCTTGGTGAACAGATTAGCGACCGTCAGTTTGGACTGATGGAAGATATTTATTCCACTGATACCAGCAGGCAGCGAAACGCAACTGAAGAGCTGGAACGGCAGAACGACCTTGCTTTTGATGAAGTGTTCGAGAATGACTTGCGTGAGTTCATGCGGGGTGCTTCCGACGAAGAGCGGGAGCGCCTGCTTGCCATGAACTTTAATAAATGGTGTGGCATTCCGACGGTTGCTGCGAAAGACAAGCTGCTGGTGTTCAATATTGGTGAGGGAGAGTTTGATTACCTTACGCACGATGGCGCAAAGATTGGCCGCATGGACAACCAGCTTGCTGCCTTGCGTCGTCTTCGTTCTTTCGACAGGGAGCGTCAGACGGAACGTATAGGATTTGACGAAAAGCAGGCATTGATCCGGCAGGCAGAGGAGCTTTTCACGTCCGAAAGAGCAGTTCAGGAAACCATGGACGGCGGCGATTTCGGGGAGTTTCTTGGAGTGAAAAAAGGTGGTGGCTCAAACCCAATCGTACAGGCAAAGACCGACCTGCTGCGCCTTTTGTCAGAGAATGCCGAGCGCTATTCACAGGACAACATCCGCCGAATGCAAAGCCTGCTCACCGGTCGTAACCTGGCAGTAGACAACCGTCTGCGAGCCTATCTGCGACGCAACGACAATCGCGTTTCGCTTGATTTTCTGGACTCGCTGGCAATCCAGTCAGTTCATCTTGTCAAGCAGCTTGAACCGCACACTGCACCTGATCCGGTTATCTGGTTCGGGTATTATGGCGCTGAATAGCAAGAGGTAATTTGATGATACAGCAGTTTGTCGAACCGGTTGCAAAACTTGATTACCGTATATTGTGCGAATCCCTCATCCGTACCTTTGGCATGAGTGAGCCGGTCAACTGGGAGAGCTCGCTGTCTGCCGCCCAGCAACAGCAACTCTTCGGCGGTGAGCTGCTCAGAATCATTGCCGATCATCCCACCCTGGCGCAACAGCATGACATCCGCGCCCTCTGCTGGCCCAAGGGGACTGTTTCCCAGCTGCTCTTTCTCTTTGTCCGTCTGAATGACGACCGACTCCCCAAGGCGCAGATAGAGCGAATTACCCGCCGCTTTGTCGGTGGCTTGGAGGCAGAGCGTTACACCGTCTGGTTTTTCGGTAATCCATCACAGACCATGCTCAAGGTTGTGCTGGCAGGGAGGGAAGGAAAAAAAGCGGTTTGTAAGACCCTTACTCTGGAAGCAGGACAGTGGTACAAAACTTATGACTTCATTCTGGATACTGTTGCCAAGGTAAACGCCGTACCCGCCCAGCGGGATATGTTTGCAGTCAACGAGCCTTCGCTACTATGGAAAGCAATCTGGCAAGCCTTTGACATCTCAATCGTCAACAAGAACTTCTACCGTGACATCAAGACTGCCTTTGATTCACTGGTAACGGCGCTGTCAAACTGCAAGGGCATTCTGTCCAGGCCGGAACAACGCGCCCAGTTTGCCGTCCGCCTGCTTGGTCGGCTCATCTTCTGCTGGTTCCTGAAAAAGAAGGGGATCGTCGGGAGTAATGCCCTTTCCAGCGCCACGGTTTCTGATAGCGTAAATTATTATCGAGAGCTTTTGGAACCGCTCTTTTTCGATGTATTCAACACTCCGCAAAGTGCCAGAAAGAGCGGACTACCCGAGAGTATAGCCGGTTTACGTTTTCTGAACGGTGGTTTGTTTGAGCCACAAGCCGATGATTGCCAAGGTAACTTCCAACTACTGATCCCTAATGACTGGTTTGCTGGATTCTTCGGCGATACCATGGAGCGTTACAACTTCACAGTTGATGAAAACTCCGCTACCAATGCCGAAATAGCCATTGACCCGGAAATGCTCGGGCGGATATTTGAAAACCTGCTGGCCGAGCAGAACCCGGAAACAGGCGCATCGGCCCGTAAGCAGACCGGATCGTTTTATACTCCCCGAGAAATTGTTGATTACATGGTTGAAGAAAGCCTGATTGCCTATCTGTCTTCTGTAGGGGCGGATTGCATCCGCCCGCCTTTGGTTGGCAATGCAAATAACGATGCAAATGGCAAATTTGGTGGTAATGCCGACAAGGGCGCATGCCATGCGCCCCTACAACAATCACTCATTGATTTTGTACACACAGCCGAACTCGCCGCCGACCTGAAACCGCACACTGCAAACCTGCTCGACAAACTCAACCGCTTGAAGACTATCGACATCGCCGCTGGTTCCGGGGCTTTTCCAATCGGGATGTTGCAAAAGATTGTCATGCTCAAGCAGGCACTTAATCCGAAAGCATCACCGTATGACTTGAAACTGGAGACTATTGAAAACAGCATCTACGGCGTGGACATTCAGCCGATGGCGATTGAGCTTTCCCGCCTGCGCTGCTGGCTGTCGCTGATAGTGGATGAAGAGCCGGACAAGGTGCAGCCGCTTCCCAATCTGGATTTCAAATTTGTCTGTGCTGATTCGCTGATAGACCTTGGTTACAAGGCCTTTCGTGAACAATGTGAAAAGAAGCATGGGTTCCTTTTTCTTCAAGAATTTGAAGAAAAAATAAAAGAGCTAAAGCGAATAAGGCATGACTACTTTGATACAACTCACAACCACAATCGCAAGCAACAGCTGAAACAGGAATTTCTAAAAGTTCAGGATGAGATATTTAAGATTTCACTGGATCTGGTAAAACAGAAACTGATTGGCTCGGAGTTTACCAACCGAATAACTGGATGGAACCCTTTTGATGACAGCAAAGCAGCACCGTTTTTTAGCCCTGCGTGGATGTTTGGTATTGAGGATGGGTTTGATATATCTATCGGCAATCCTCCGTACTTTAATATCAGCACAGTCAGCAAAGAAACTTATGATTATCTCGCAGCCAATTACAAAGTCATTCACACCGGATATAATGATATTCTTTACTATTTTATATATCGAGGGATTGAATGTCTGAACAGCAACGGTTGCTGTGCCTTAATAACTTCGAACTATTACCTCGGCAATGAATACGCTAAAAAATTGCGAAAACACCTGAAAACCCATATTGAAAAAATCGTCAATTTCAAAGATCAAATGGTATTCGATGAAGCCAGCATTCATACCTGCATTTCAATTTCATCCAAAGAGGCAACATCAAAGGATGTTATTTTTTTCGAGGCGGTTAATGATGATAAAATATCTTCCAGTGATATTGAGGCTAAACTTCAGTCAGTTGTAATTGAACGTACCGACTTGAATGAGGACTGGATTATTGCAAATGATTCGGCATCAAAAATTATTGCCGAGCTTAATAAGGGATCCGTGCAATTAGGCGAGATTTCATCTATCGCAAAAGGCTCTGAGTCTGGCAAAAACGATGTATTTACACTGTCAGAGGACACTGCAAACAAATACAAAATAGAAAAAAACATTCTTAGGAAATGCATCAAAAACAGCCACATAAATAAATATTCCATAAGTTACAGAGAGCTATATCTGATTTATGTCGATAACGAGTTTGCCCCATCGGACTATAAAAATACTTTTGATTACCTGAATAACTATAAAACTGAATTACTGAATAGAAGGGGGCCACTTCACCAGGAATATGAGTGGTTTAGGCTTCATAGACCTTCAATAAAAGAAGTTTTTGACGCTGATGAAAAAATCGTTGTTCCTTATAGATCTGAATCAAATTGCTTTGCTTATGATAACAATCAATACTTCAATGACGGTGGTGATATACGGGCGATTATAATCAACGACAGAAAATTTAAAATCAAGTATGTGCTGGCAATCCTGAACTCAAAGCTGATGGATTGGTATTATGGTTTTATTGGTAAGCCGAAAGGAAAAGCCAGGGAGTATTTTAACAAACCGCTCGCTCTGATACCCATAAAGAAAATCTCAGAGACCGAACAGAAAACATATATTTCCCTTGTGGACAAAATTCTTGAAGCAAAACAAAAAGGCGGCGAAGATACTCGAAGCTATGAGGCCGAGATTGACAAGCTTGTGTATGCTCTCTACGGCTTGACGGATGAGCAGATTGCCGTGGTGGAGGGAAGAGCGTGAATCAACCACCACCAACCCAAGTCAACGTCTATTGCGACGAAAGCAGGCATACATCCAATCCCGAAGCCCCATTTATGGTAATCGGGGCGTTGTCCTGCCCCCGTGATAAAAAAGAAGAAATTACCCGCCGCATAAATGACATAAGAAAGCAGTTCGATACCTGGAGAGAGTTCGGCTGGAAAACCCTTTCACCGAATCGGCGTGATTTCTATTGTTCACTTCTGGAGCTATTTGCAACGGAGCCGTCCCTTTCATTTCGCTGTATTGTTGCAGATCGCAGCATTCTGGATCATGAGCAATACAACGATGGTGACAATGAGCTCGGCTTTTACAAGCTTTACTACCAGATGCTGGTTCACTGGCTCAAGCGCGACCACGCCTATCATATCTTTCTCGATGGCCAGCAAAACAAGACTCAGCGGCGCTTCATTGACCTGCGAGACATCCTGCGTCGAAAGCTCACCGGCAAGGCAAAGATCGAATGCCTGGAACCGGTAAGTTCACACAGTATCCCGCTGATCCAGCTGGCTGATCTTCTGATTGGTGCTGTTGGGTATGCCTGGAACGACCGGCAGGGAAGCGAGATTAAGCTGGAGTATTGTGCTGAGATAGCCAAAATAGCCGGATTAAGCACACTGAAGACCACTACAACCTTATCTGCGGAGAAATTCAACATCTTCCACTTCACGGGGCGCTGACATGACGGAGCGCCTCTGGCCACTTGTCCGCCTTGAAGCTGCCACGGAAGAAGAGCTGATAGAAGCATATCGGAAGTTGTACCTTGAAACCTATGTCAAGTCCGGCGTGGAGTTTTTTGACTGGCACGGTAACCGCGT
The DNA here is from genome assembly GCA_031401815.1 of Geobacteraceae bacterium. Classification (GTDB taxonomy): domain Bacteria; phylum Desulfobacterota; class Desulfuromonadia; order Geobacterales; family DSM-12255; genus JANNRW01. The sequence continues at coordinate 27,785 of JANNRW010000446.1, forward strand.
TTATTTCTCGGCGGGAATTTTCGACCATGCCTTTTCGGAAAGCAGCGACTATCGTTTCAATCCAGGCGCTCATGACCTACCATTTTCCAAGCGCCGGGCACGCTGCATACTCTGGATCAAGGAAGTGCTGACCGCCAGAAAGGGGACAATCGAAGTATTGCAGCAGTTCCGTAAGGACAGCCGTAACAAGATGAAAAAGCGGCGGGTGTTGCTTGTTGTTGAAGAGAAATATGTTGTTGTGTTGGATGTGCGTTCCAACCACCAGGAGTATGATTTTATTTCAGCATTCCCGGCCGATGAAGACTATTTGAAAAAACTTCGGAAGGATAGTTTGATTCTGGAAACAAAAAAAACCCCAGTCTTAACGGCGACTGAGGCGCTGCCACGGTCCTAAACCTTGGGTAAAGGGCCACCAGCCTTGCGGCTTGTATTCAGTATACAGTTTACCATGAGCAACGCAATATTATTTTGAAAAACTTTGCAAGAAAATGAAAAATAGTTTGACACTTAACTTATAGGTTAATATAGTAATGTACTTAAAATCTCTCCTCCCAAAGAACATAACAAAGACTTGGAGTATTCTGGCGATATGCGACAACCGCCAGGAATGCCAGGTTGATGATTTCCTTCAAGAGTTAGCACCGAACCTGAAAAAAGATGCAGATCGAATCAGAGTTTTATTCAAGTTCGTTACGGAACATGGCCCACAGGGGCTTGATGTTGAGGTGTCTCATAATATTGCCCCGGAGATATTTGAATTTGTCAGGGGTCGGATTCGTGTAGCTTGGTTCTATGACGCTAACAAAGTTGTTATCTGTAGCAACGGATTTATCAAGAAGGGGCAGAAAACGCCGAAACAAGAAATAGAGGCAGCGCAACAGGCGAAGAGCAATTATTTCGCTGAAAAAGCCAGAGGAAGAACCACTATACTGGAGGACTAGCAATGTCATTTGCCGATACGTTCCGGGAGGCCATGCAGCAAGACGAGTTCCGGACGGAATACGCAATACTGGAATTTACCACCCGGCTTTCACAGGCCATGAAACAAAAGGGGATTACCAAAGCTGAACTAGCCCGCCGCATGGAGACCAGCCAGGCGTATATCACCAAGCTCTTTCGTGGTGACACCAACCTTACCATTTCCAGCATGGTCAAGCTTGCCCGTTGTGCTGAAATGACATTCCATCCCGATCTGAAGGAAAAGGATCCACCTAAGGCAAAGGTGATTCAGCTGCGCCCGTCGGTATACCACACCCAAACGCAAAAGGTTGTTAACTATGGTCGATAAAATAGATACGTTCAGTTTTCAAGATTATCGTCTGCTCTCCGTTCATTTTGACCTGAACAGGAATTTTGAACAAGGCCCGGATATTGAGCTAAATACCAGCCTTTCTCTGAATCATGATTACATTGATGAGCAAAACAGTCTCAGATTGTTTATGAAGGTTGAGGTGTCCGGAGAATCCGCACCACTAAATATTTCAGTTGAAATGGGCAGTCTGTTCCAGTTTGAGAAAAAACCGGCAGCAGGCAAGCTGAGCAAGATTGCAGAGATTAATTGCGCTGCGATGGTGTTTCCATTTGTAAGAGAAGTAATTGCGGATCTTACCAGGCGTTCGGGGCTTCCTCCGTTCCTGATTCCGCCATTTAATTTTGTAGAGCTTCACAAGAGCAATCACGAAAGCGAATCACCTTAACTGACAACCAGGAGAACGACACCATGGCAATGAATGTTGAAATTAAAGGCGATAAACTCTGCATCGAAATTGATCTGGAGAAGCCGACGCCGTCGGCATCAGGCAAGACCTTGGTGGTAGCCAGTACACGGGGGAATGCTGTTACAACGGCTATTGTTGACGGCAAACCTGTTACCATCGGGCTGAATGCTTATATCAAGCCGTGACAGGAAAGAAAAACCGCGTATATTGCAAGGCACCAAACAAGCACATAAATACATATATTATTTAATATCAAGAGGTTATATTTTTTATGCTGCTGATGATCGACAATTACGACTCTTTCACCTACAACATTGTCCAGTATTTTGGCCAACTGGGGGAGGATGTGCAGGTGTACCGGAACGACCGGATAACTGTCGAAGAGATCGAACAGCTGAAACCGGCAAGGCTGGTGATTTCTCCCGGCCCCTGTTCACCTGAAGAGGCCGGGATTTCGGTAGCGGCTATCCGGCATTTTGCCGGTAAAATACCGCTGCTTGGGGTATGTCTCGGACATCAATCAATAGGGGCGGCTTTTGGAGGCAAAGTGGTTCGGAGTGTCGCCCTGATGCATGGAAAAACCTCGCCGATCAATCATAACGGTAAAGGGCTTTTTGCACGGCTGCCGAACCCTTTCAACGCCACCCGCTACCACTCCCTGATTGTCGAGAGAGAGAGCTTTCCTGATTCTTTGGAAATCACTGCCTGGGTTGATAACGGCGAAATAATGGGGCTCGCGCACAGGGAGCTTCCGGTCTGGGGGGTGCAGTTCCATCCGGAGTCTATCCTGACCGAAGGGGGGATGCAGATCCTCAGCAATTTTCTGGAGATGACGAGAGGCAGTGGTCAGTAGTCAGGCGTCAGTATTCAGCATAAAGGCTTTTCTACTGACCCCTGACCCCTGACTACTGACTCCTGCCTTAAGGAGATTTATGATCAAAAAAGCAATTGCCAGAGTTGTCGAACGGGAAGATCTGTCCGAAGGTGAAATGATTGAGGTAATGGATCAGATCATGTCCGGCGGGGCGACACCTGCCCAGATAGGTGCATTCATTACGGCACTCCGGATGAAGGGTGAAACCGTAGAGGAGATCACTGGCGCAGCAAGGGTGATGCGTGAGAAGGTAACCCCGATACGTGTCGGGCGTGGAGCTGTAGATATTGATCGTGACGACATCAACATTGATCAGGAGACGATTCTGGATGTGGTCGGCACAGGTGGTGACGGAACTAATACTTTCAATGTCTCCACAACAGTCTCTTTCGTTGTTTCAGCCTGTGGCGTGAAGGTTGCCAAGCATGGCAACCGGTCAGTCTCGTCTCTTTGCGGCAGCGCTGATGTGCTCGAAAAGCTTGGTGTTAATCTAAATGTAACTCCGGAGAAGGTTGAGCACTGCATTGCCGCAATAGGTCTCGGCTTCCTCTTTGCCCCGGCGCTTCACGGAGCCATGAAGTTTGCCATTGGCCCACGCAAGGAGATCGGTATCCGTACCATCTTCAATATCCTGGGGCCTCTTACCAACCCGGCTGCTGCTGACTGCCAGGTGATGGGAGTATACCGGGAGGATATGGTAGAGAAGCTTGCATACGTACTTCAAAAGCTTGGATGTCGGCGAGGGTTTGTTGTTCACGGCATGGATGGTATGGATGAAGTTACCCTTACAGCTGCAACAACCATTGCCGAAGTAACAGCTGAAAAAGTCAAAATTCGTATCTTCTCGCCGGAAGAGCTCGGATTTGATTTCTGCACAATGGAAAAACTGCGCGGTGGTGATGCCGTGCAGAATGCTGAAATTGTGAAAGCAGTACTTGAGGGAGAGGAGAGCCCAAGACGTGACATCGTCCTTCTCAATGCTGCTTTTGCTCTCATGGCGGCTGGCCGGGTGGAAACCCTCCCTGAAGGGGTGAAATTGGCAGAAGAGGCGATTGATTCGGGACGGGCTTTGCAGCAGTTGGAGAAGCTGATAGAGATGACGAATGAGTAAAGGCAGGAAGAGATAGAGATAGAGAAAGAGGAAAAGAAAGAGGAAAAGCCTTTTCTCAATCTCTTTCTCTATCTCTATCTGCCTCTCCCAAGGAGAACATGGCTACCCCGGACATACTTAAAAAAATCGTTGCTCATAAGCGCGAAGAGGTTGCTACGGCAATCTCTGTTCAGCCTCTTCATGAGATAAAGGCGCGGCTTGCAGATCGCGAGGATCAGCCGAGGGGTTTCGAGCGGGCTCTTCGTGATGCTGCTGCATCCGGCTGGACAGCAGTTATCGCCGAGATCAAGAAGGGCTCCCCCAGTAAAGGGGTGATACGCGCAGATTTTGATCCGCTTGCCATTGCCGCTACTTATCAGATTAATGGTGCAACCTGTCTGTCAGTGTTGACCGACGAGCAGTTCTTCATGGGGCATTTGAGCTATCTCTCTCTTGTCAGGGAACAGGTGAGCCTGCCGCTTTTGAGGAAAGACTTTCTATTTGACCCTTACCAGGTGTACGAAGCTGCGCTATACGGAGCGGACGCAATTCTACTGATTGCTGCAATGCTTGATTCTGCACAGCTTGAGGAGCTTTCCGGAGTGGCAGGGGAGCTTTATCTTGATATCCTGCTGGAGGTGCATGACGAGCGCGAACTGGAGCTGGCACTCGGTACGGAATGTACTCTGATAGGGATTAACAACAGGAGTCTGCATACTTTTGTTACCGACCTTGCAACAACCGGTCGACTGGCTTCCCTGATCCCGGCGGACAGATTGATAGTTGCTGAAAGCGGAATCAGCAGCAGAGCTGACATTGTTTACCTTCAGCAGGCCGGTGCACAGGCTTTTCTGATCGGTGAGACCCTTATGCGGGAAGATGATATCGGCGCAAAGTTGAAAGAGTTGCTGACACCATAACGTTAAACACCTGCCACAGGACGCTGTGGCGGATTTCAGGAGGTTATAAAATGGACACGAAAATTCTTCTCGATGAAAGCAGAATCCCGAAACAGTGGTACAACATCATCCCCGACATGCCAGGGCCTCTTGCTCCGGTTATTCACCCGGGAACCCTTCAGCCGGTTACTCCGGACGACCTGCTGCCGCTCTTCCCCATGGGGCTGATCGAGCAGGAGGTCTCCCCGCAGCGCTGGATCGACATCCCTGATGCAGTCCGTGAAATTTACAGGCTCTGGAGACCAGCGCCACTTTTTCGCGCCCATCGTCTGGAAAAGGCTCTCGGAACTCCGGCAAAGATCTACTACAAGTATGAAGGGGGCTCTCCTGCGGGATCGCATAAACCCAATACAGCCATTCCCCAAGCCTACTACAACAAGATCTTCGGCACCAAGAGGATTGCCACCGAGACCGGAGCCGGTCAGTGGGGCTCTTCCATGGCGCTTGCCTGCCAGATGTTTGGCCTTGAGTGCACGGTCTACATGGTCAAGGTCTCTTTCAACCAGAAGCCGTACCGCAAGAGCATGATGCAGCTCTGGGGGGCGAATGTAATTGCATCCCCTTCAGACCGCACCAACTCCGGACGCTCCATTCTGGCGAAATTTCCGGACAGTAACGGTTCCCTGGGGATTGCCATCAGTGAAGCGGTAGAAGACGCCGCTACCCGTGAAGATACCCGCTATGCGCTTGGCAGCGTGCTGAATCATGTCTGTCTTCACCAGACCATTATTGGACTTGAGGCAAAGGAGCAGATGGCGATTGCAGGCGATTATCCGGATGTTGTCATAGGTTGCCATGGTGGAGGTTCAAACTTTGCCGGGATTGCCTTCCCGTTTGCAGCAGACAAGGCTGCCGGTAAAAATGTCCGGCTTCTCGCCATGGAGCCGACCAGTTGCCCGACACTTACCAAGGGGATTTATGGCTTTGATTACGGGGATACTGCAAAGATGGCTCCCATAGCGAAAATGTACACACTGGGGCACGACTTCATGCCTCCTGGCATTCATGCAGGTGGTCTCAGATATCACGGCGCTTCGCCGCTAGTCTCCCAGCTGGTACATGCCGGTGTTGCGGAAGCAAGGGCTGTGCCCCAGATCGCCTGTTTTGAAGCAGCAGTGCTGTTTGCCAGAAGCGAAGGGATCATCCCGGCACCGGAATCATCCCACGCCATCCGCGGAGCCATAGATGAGGCGTTACAGGCAAAGGAAGAGGGGAAAGAAAAGACTATCCTCTTCAACCTCTCCGGCCACGGGCATGTGGATATGGCTGCCTATGACGCCTACTTCAGCGGCGATCTGGTCGATTATGACTATCCTGAGGAGGCGATCAGGGAGTCTCTGGCGCACCTGCCGAAGGTGGCGTTTTAAGGCAGGAGTCAGTAGTCAGGGGTCAGTAGTCAGGAGTCAGTAGAAAAGCATGGAGGCTTAGTCAGTGGGCAGGTGTCCTTGGGTTGGTATTTATGCTGACCCCTGACCCCTGACTACTGGCAACTGATTTTTATGGTTAAAGTCAAAATCTGCGGCATAACCAATATTGCTGATGCCATGGCAGCTGTTGATGCCGGGGCGGACGCACTCGGTTTTGTCTTTTATGACAAATCACCCCGTTTTGTAAATCCGCTTGCTGTAGCGCAGATTATCGCCAGACTGCCGCCCTTTATTCAGACCGTTGGACTCTTTGTCAACGAAGAGCCGGAAAAGATCAACTGGACTGCGGATTACTGCGGGCTTGATCTGGTGCAGCTTCATGGTGATGAATCCCCGGAGGATTGTACAGAGGTAAACCGGCGTGTTATCAAGGCATTCCGGGTGAAGAACATCATCAGTATAGAGCCGCTTAAAAAGTTTACAGTTGCAGGATACCTGCTTGATGCCTGGTCGCCCGATGCCTACGGTGGTACGGGACGGACTTTCAACTGGGAAGTTGCTGCTGCTGCCCGTCAGTACGGTTCGATCATCCTTGCCGGAGGACTGACACCGGAGAATCTGGCTGAGGCACTCCTGCAGGTTCAGCCTTATGCTCTGGATGTTTCCAGTGGGGTGGAGTCGACCCCCGGCAGAAAAGATCATGAAAAAATGCGGGAGTTTATCAGAAGGGCAAAGGGGTTGTGATAGTATGAAATTCCCAGACAAAAACGGCCACTTTGGCCAGTTCGGCGGTCGTTACGTCTCCGAGACGCTTATGCCTGCGCTTCTGGAGCTGGAATCGGCCTATAAAAAGTACAAAAACGACCCTGAGTTCAAGGCTGAATTTGCCTACTATCTGAAACAGTATGTGGGGCGACCAAATCCGCTATATTTTGCCGAGAAGCTTACAAAAAAGCTTGGCGGGGCGAAAATCTACCTTAAGCGGGAGGATCTTAATCATACCGGCGCACACAAGGTGAATAACACCATCGGCCAGGGGCTATTGGCAAAACGGATGGGGAAAAAGCGTGTTATTGCCGAGACCGGCGCAGGTCAGCACGGGGTTGCCACTGCGACCATTGCCGCGCTTATGGGGATGGAGTGCGAGGTCTTCATGGGGGCGGAGGATATTCAGCGCCAGTCGTTGAATGTCTTTCGAATGAAGCTTTTGGGGGCTACAGTAACTTCCGTCTCTTCCGGCACTGCGACGTTGAAAGATGCGATGAACGAAGCTATGCGGAACTGGATAACAAATGTGTATGACACTTTTTACGTTATCGGAACTGTTGCAGGGCCTCACCCGTACCCTATGATGGTGCGTGATTTTCAGGCCATTATTGGCAGGGAGGCTCGCAGACAGCATCTAAAAGCCGAAGGGAGACTTCCTGATGTTCTGGTCGCTGCGGTCGGTGGTGGCAGCAATGCTCTGGGCCTCTTCTATCCGTTTCTGAAGGATGCAGCCGTCCGGATGATCGGGGTTGAGGCGTCAGGGTACGGCATAACTTCCGGTCGGCATGCCGCCCCCTTGTGTGCCGGTACTGTTGGTGTTCTGCACGGTAACAAGACATATCTGCTTCAGGACTCAGACGGCCAGATTGCGCATGCCCACTCCATCTCCGCAGGTCTCGACTATCCGGGTGTAGGCCCAGAGCATGCCTGGCTGAAGGATTCCGGTCGGGCTGAATATGTCTCCATAACCGATGACGAGGCGCTTGAAGGGTTCAAGGCGCTCACTCGTGAAGAGGGGATTATTCCGGCGCTGGAGTCGTCCCATGCCATTGCGTATCTCCTTAAACTTGCCCCTGCAATGGATAAGGAACAGAGCATTGTGGTCTGTCTCTCCGGTCGAGGCGACAAGGATATGCACACAGTGGCTGAAGCATTGGGTGTGAAGTTGTAACTAGTCGTAATAACTGAGTATTGTAATAAAAAAGATTGACATTGAACCACTTGTGAAGTATAAGTATTTTGCGCTCATAATTAAGCGCGACTAGAGAAAGGTCCTTTTACAGGGGCCTTTTGCTGTTTCAACGACAGACAGTTTAAAAAATCCATCAATGAAAGGAGTTATCCGCCAGCACCCCAGTTTTTTTTGATCGGCCTGACTGATTTGTAGGCCTGCTGGCAAAGCCACCAAAACTTCCCACAAATTAATTATGAGAATATTAATTCTAATTTTGGCATTCCTTCTCCTCGTCGCTGTTTCCAACAATCAGGCTTCAGTTGCCATGAACCCTGAAACACCCCTTGCTGCCAGAGAAAGAGAAAAGGCGCAAATGAAACAGAAGATGAAAGAGCTGGAAAGTGTTGAGAGACGAAAGCAGCTCCCCGCGATAGCAGCTACATTTGCAAAACATACCAGCAGGGAACGAGCAGACAGGCTGACGTACCTCTGTTATGAAGCAACCATAGATACTCCATTCAAACCGATTGACCTTGCCGAGCTGGCTCTTGCCGAGACCGGAGGTCATGCCCTTTCAGGAGCAGCTGTTTCCAGAGAAGGAGCATTGGGAGTCTGGCAGTTGATGCCGAAGCGGGCCAGGAGTCATGGTTATACTCCGCAAGATATGAAAAAGGATGAAAAGTGCGCCGAGGCAGCTGTCAGGGAGCTTGCCGTTAAGCTGGAGGTTGCAGATGGCAATCTGGCAAAGGCGAAACGGCTTTACTGCGGAGCAGGAGAGCAGGCAAGGCGCTATGAGGTAAAGATACGCAAGTATCGTAAAGAGATATTGAGCAGAATGGAAAAACAGCAAAGTTGAGTGTTGAAGCGTTGAGTGGTTGAGAAGTTGAGTTGTTGAGTAGTTGTTTGAAAGGGAGCAGATGTGACCAGAATCGGGAAAAAATTTGCCGAATTGAAGCGCAATAACAGCAGTAAAGCGCTTATTACTTTTATCACGGCCGGAGACCCTGATCTGGCTCTTACAGAGAGACTGATCCCTGAACTTGCGGCAGCCGGAGCTGATATTATCGAGCTTGGCGTGCCGTTTTCAGACCCTATGGCAGACGGAACAACCATTCAGCTGGCTTCAGACAGGGCGCTTGCCAGCGGGACAAATCTTGCTGCGATCCTGGCAATGGTCAGCAGGGTTAGAAAGCATTGTGACGCCCCGCTTCTGCTTATGGGATACTACAATCAGGTTTTTGTCTTCGGTCCTGAACGATTCTGCAAAGAGGCGGCAATTGCTGGTGTTGATGGTGTTCTGCTGGTTGATCTCCCTCCTGAGGAGGCTCATGAGTTTATCAAGTATGCCGATGCTGCCGGAATTGACTTTATTTCACTTCTGACGCCTACTTCGGATTCCTCGCGCATCGACAAGGTCAAGGGGATTGCCAGGGGTTTTATCTACTATGTATCAGTGGCAGGGGTTACCGGGGCACGGGCGACAGTAGCTCTAGACATTTCCGAAATGGTTGCAAGGATCCAGGCCAGGACAGCACTTCCTGTTGCTGTAGGTTTTGGTATATCGACTCCGGAACAGGCAGGAGCAGTAGCTGCCATTTCTGACGGTGTGGTGGTAGGGAGTGCTCTGGTAAGGCTTTTCGAGCAGTATCAGGGGGATGAGCTTGCAAGCCGGGTTACAGGGGCTGTAAAGAGTCTGAAAGCTGGCATGGCAGGCTGACAGGCAAGTAAATAGATTGACTTGGAATCTGGTTTCTGTTACCAGAACATTTACTGATACTGTAAGCTGTTTATTGCAGTCATAACTTTTCAGGAGTTTCTAATGTCCTGGTTCAAACGCGACAAAGCACCAATGGCGGTTAAGGATGAAAAGAAGGTCAAGGTTCCGGACGGGCTCTGGACAAAATGCCCCTCTTGCGGCGAATCCCTTATAACTAAGGATCTTGCAGCCAATCTCAATGTCTGTCCGAAATGTACACATCATTTCAGGATAACGGCACGTGAACGTCTCGACCTGCTCCTTGATGCCGGAAGTTTCGTTGAATACGATGCAGGGATGGTTTCGGTTGATTTCCTGGAGTTCAAGGATTCCAAGAGTTACAAGGCACGGATTGATGCGGCTGTAGCCAAGGGTGGCTCCAAGGATGCCATCATCTGTGGAGAGGGGGGGATTGATGGCCTCCTTGTCCAGATGGCTGTTTTTGATTTTTCTTTCATGGGTGGCAGTATGGGGAGTGTAGTCGGCGAAAAGATTACTCGTGCCATTGAGCGAGGGCTGGAAAAGAGCTCTCCGGTGATAGTTGTTTCGGCTTCAGGCGGAGCGCGTATGCAGGAGAGCATCCTCTCTCTCATGCAGATGGCAAAGACCTCGGCTGCGCTTGCCAAGATGAAGGCAAAGGGACTTCCGTTCATCTCCATTCTGACTGATCCGACTACCGGTGGAGTTACGGCAAGTTTTGCCATGCTTGGTGATGTGAATATGGCCGAGCCCAGGGCGCTGATCGGTTTTGCCGGCCCCAGGGTGATTGAACAGACCATCAGACAGAAGCTTCCTGAAGGGTTTCAGCGATCAGAGTATCTACTTGATCACGGCATGGTGGATATAATTGTTCAGCGTAAAGATATGAAGATGACTCTTTCCGGAATACTGGGGATGCTCTGCCGCAAGGCAGCTTGAATCAACAATGGAGTCAGGTTTATTGGGCCTCTCTGGCTATGTCAGAGAGGCCTTTTTATTTATTCATGGCTCTGCCGGATGACGAGTTGCAGATGCCATTCAGATAACTTGCAACTCCGGGGTAGTTTGCTGTAGGATCCCAAAATGTATGCACCTGGTGATATAAAGCGGAGTATCAGCGGTGAAATAGCGGCGACATTTGTTGAATTTGGCGAAACTGCCGGATTGTCATAAATAGAAACCCATCTGCAACTTAATCACTGATAACTGATGGTCACAAAACGGGAAAGTATAAATTACCATTTTTTGTAAACTTTAGCCCTCTTGCGGGCTTGTTGGTTTTTGTTAATCATTTTGTGCCATGCGGATTGTCATAAATGGCGATGGAATTGCATGCTTTGTCTATGTGAGGCTATTTAGCCGTTTTATGGCGTAGCTCTGTGTGTTGAATAGCAGCCTCGGCTTAACCCGATAAAATGGCGTAACTATCAGGGTTTAAGTTGGATAAGGGTGAAGCTGTAAAGGAAGAAAAATAACAAAATAATGCTAACTGCATGTTTTGAAAAGGTTTGCGTTCATATATCCACTACTTTGAATAAATAGTTCTGATAATTTCGTACTCGTCACCGAGAGGGAGGTAATTGAAGATGGGAAAATTACTCGTGAATAAAATCCGAGAGATAAATCCACTGGCAAAAAGAGGGGCACATTTTATGTGGGCTCTCTTGCTCTCTTTCGTGGTTATTTTAGGACAGACAGAGGCGAATGCCGCCCCTACGGTAAATGATGCCTGGGTGAACGTTCATGCTGCAACCAATGCAGCCCTGACTGTCAACGCAACATCAGCATTAACAGTCACTGTAACCCCGGGCTCAAGAAGGCTCGTGATGGTTGCTGTTCATATGGAAAAAACGACAGCGGCCACATTGACTCTGAATGCGGCCACTTTTGGAGGTGTTGCGCTGACACCTATTGCCAGTACATTTGGCAGAACCGCCCGGATGCATACATGGATGGGCTACCTTCCTGAAGCGCAGATCCCGGCAGGCGCAAGCGCAGTAAACTTTCAGGCCACATCACCTACAGGAAATATTACCGGTATACAGATCAATGTCGCTTCCTATGCAGGGGTTGAGCAGAGCGCACCTATCACCGCGTTTACTGAAAATTATGCGGGAGCAGTAACTGTCGCTTTTCCGGCGAGTTTAAGCTATGCCGCAAACAGTCTAACTGTTTTCGCTACAGCTAACGGCGGAGCAGCTGCCACACTTACAACAAATGCCACCGGCGGCGCAGCATTTGCCGCTCAAAGCGGAGCATCGGCCACAATCGGAGCATTCAGCGGCTATGTGGCAGTTTCAGCGGCAAATGTTACATCAGGCTCGTATACAACAGCTACAAATGCTGTCTTTGCAGGAACCACCAATGTTCGCTCATCACTTGTCGCTGCCTCGATCAATCCATATATTCCAGTTACAACGAGCACTGCCGCCGGGACTGTCACAGCCACTGTCCTTGGTGCCAACCGTATCAGCATCATGGCTCCCTACGAAGAAGACAGTAATGCGAACAACACACTTCTGGTTGAATACAAGCGCTCCATAGACCCTGGCTATACAACCTGGGCAAACATGACCCATTCAGCCACCCCTTACAGTACGACAATAACAGGTCTGACCGAGAGCACTTCATACGATATCCGCGTTACCTATCAGGATATAAACGGTGTCACCGGCACTGCCGTGCAGCTTTTTCCGGGCACTACAACAAGAGCCAAGGGGATTGAATCGTTTCAGTCCTGGACGAACGTCATCAAGGATGTCACAGTCCGTACCACAGCCGCAGCAGCCAATCTGTCAGGTTCATACGCTGTAACTGCACCGTCAGGAAGCGGCAGATATCTGGTTATGGCAATTACCCATTACAATACGGCCAACGTTGCCTCGGCAGCCCCTTCCGTAATCACTTACGACGGAGTGGCTCTGACTCTGGGAACCTCCAACCGCGCCACATCTGCGCGAACGCATACTTCGCTCTACTACCTTAAAGATAATGCTGTCATGGACGGCACCTCAAAAACAGTGAACGTGCAGTGGACAACCATTGCCTCCACAGAGATCGATGTCTACTGCGCGGTTTTCACCGGAGTTGACCAGACTGTTCCTGTTGTTGTAGGCACCGGACTCAACAATACAGCCAATACAACCCCGATAAGCCTCTCTACTGCAATGTCTGTTGGTGCCAACAGACTTGCAATTTACGCCATGAATGACGTAAATATCGCTAGTACCACTATTCCGGGCTGGACACCGAATGCCAACTGGACAACCCCGACCAGCGATGTCGCGCCTTCCTTTTTTACCGGAACATCAGGATCAGCGGGAATCCACGGGTTCAGGCACGAGTTTGCACAGCGAATGATACCGGGTACAACTGTGACAGATAATGCCATGACAGCGAGCACAAGATCTGTAAGCAGTGTCTATTCCGTCTCTGCCATGGTGCTCCCCCCTCTCTCGGTAAGTCTGACAACTGGTGCCGCAGCTCCGAATCTTAATGTTTACGCGGGAGATACAGGCAAGGTTGCTGATGCCTTTACCATGAACGGCAGCGGGTTGATTACCAGTATTCAGGTAACCGGCAACAGTAACACCACCAGCAGCAATATCTCAGCAATAAGGATTTACCGCAAAGGGGATGCCAACACTACGGTATATACTCCGGGGGTTGATGTTCTTGCCGGAACAGGAGCTTTTGGCGCTGTCGGTACCACTCCGGTGAACATTGCAGTAAATGAAAACGTTTCAGGAACAACAAACTACATAATTGTCTATGATATTGCTTCAGGCGCGATTGCAAGCGGAACATCCGTAACCTTTACCGGAGCCGTTACAGCAACAACTCCGGCACCGGGCGGGCTGGCCGATACCGGTGCTACCCTTACACTTTTTGCGACAACAACCCTGGGCAATACCACAGAGCCTGCTGCTGTGCGTCTATGGAGATCGAGTGCAGCAACAAATCTGGACGCCTTTACCCTTCAGCACAGCGGCGCTGTAACAACAGATGATGACACAATTTCCAACATTACCGTAACCATGTCACCGCAGTATATCTCCGGCGGATCTGGTGGCACTGTCTCCAAGATCAAGCTCATGGAGATAGTCGATTCAACCGGAACCACAGTGTATGGTTCGGTTAATCTTCCAACGACCGGGGATATATGGAACATCCCCCTAACCGGCCTGGTGGCTACGCCAACCCTTTCAACCTATTATGTTCGTGTTTCCACAGCAGATACAATTACCCCGTCAGGTACAGATACATCAGGTACTCCTGAAGGCTATTACGCCTTTAATGGTAAAGTTACCTCCTTCAGTCACTCAAAGGGTACCAGCAGAGTAGTGAACAGCGATACATCCAGCCAGACACTGATGATAGATGTTGAAAAGCCGATCGGCCCAACAACCGCTACCGCAGTTACCGGCTCAAATAATGGTGAAATTGATCTCTCCTGGGATAACAGTGCCAATGATCCGAACGGAGGTTCACTTTATGCAGTTGCGCCATATCTGATCAGACGCAGCGCTCCGGAAGGGGGCGTTCCCAACCCCGGCTGCATAGATGGCACAGATCTCTCAACCGTGCCGGGAGTAACTATCAATTATGCTGCCCGCAGTGTGACAGACAAGGGGCTAGTGGATGTTCAGGCAACACAGTACCAGTACCGGGTATGCTCCAGAGATTCACTTGGGAATCTGAGCACAGGCGCAACAGCCCTAGCTACAGCCAAGGTGAACAGTGTATGCACCAACCCTCCTTCAATCTCGCTTATTCCTGATTCGCAGATTGTCAAGTCTACAGGGACTCCGTTTACCCTCCAGATAGCCAATACTGATACAGGCACCTGTCCTGATGTTGTTTTCAGCCTTGCACTTGCAAATGAGGCAGGAGCCATTGCGAAATTCGACAAGAGTTTCCCTGCTACGGTAACTCTTGGTACCGGTGGAGCTGGTGGCCCAACCGGGACAACCGTGCCTATCATGATTACCGGGCGACCGGAAGCCTTCCAGCTTGAGCAGTACAAGTTTGCAATCAGAGTTACCTCTCCCGGTGGTAACCATGGCGCTCCTCAGACTACTGTCCAGGTTACCGGGATTCTGAACGACATGCCCCCTATTGTTCATAACAGCGGCAACATGGGTAAATACCAGTACGGTAGCTGGGGCGAGACATATACCTGTGCAACCTGTCACTCGAACAGTACGACCAACATCAAGGGTGTTTATACTGTAATATCTACACCGATCGGTCGGCGTAATGTTACTTTCAGCAAGACATCATCAACTGAAGCTGACAACAATGGTGTATTCAGTAACGATCTGCGAAGTGTTAAAAACGTCTCCTATAATGTCTGTTCCGTATGTCACCACCGCACCCGCCAGCACCAGTACAGCGCCAACAAGGTAGGAGCAGTAGTTGGCCCACAGGGGGATGAACTTTATAATCCTGATCACCATAACAGCCGCGACTGCGTAAGATGCCATACGCACAACACTGCGTTCCGTTCGATCTACGGACTTTGCGGAGATTGTCACGGATTCAAGAACACCGGCTATTCACCGATCAATAAATCTACCATGGTCAAGAGCCTGACAAACGCTCTGGGGCCTGCACCTCCCAACTACGGTGCACACCAGCGTCACAATACTGCCGGGATAACCTGCTCTGCCTGCCATAGCAATACAAACCATGGTCTTGCGACTGCTGAGTGGCTTGGAGATGATATTCTTGAAATCGGCTTCAAGACGAGCAAGTTTACATTCCCCGGATTCAATGTATACACATCCAAAATCGGCGGGAAGTTCTACGGGACTAATAACCTGAATGCACCATTTGTATGGTCGGCAGGGCCAAGTACTACCATCACACAGATTGCAGACTACAACAACTCCTGCAACACCTACTGTCATGGTAACTGGCCTGGTAATGCCGGCAGCCAGACTCAGCCGATCTGGGTTGGAGGCTCTACCCAGGTTGCCTGCGGCTCCTGCCATTATGCAACAGCTGCCGTACCGCTTACTTCCGGCAGTCACTTAAAGCATGCTGCCAATACCGGCGCAGGTCTTGGTATCGCATGCAACAAGTGCCACGCATCTTATGCAAATTACACCGGCAGCGCTCATATTAACGGGCGTGTAGAGTGGAGCATGACAGCTTATCCTGGCTCTGCCTACAAAGGTTCAATAGCCGGTTCTACAGATGCTCCTGCACCTACTGCTACAATTAACTACGGCGAGTGCAGCAACCTGTATTGTCATAGTAATATACAGAATCCGACAACAGGACTTGGCGCTCCAACTACCTATGCCACACCTACATGGGGAGGTACAGCTCCCTGCGGCAGTTGTCACGTTTATCCGAACACTACAGGCTCCCACGTTAGTCATGAAAATGAAGCTGTCGCATTTGACTGTCATGTCTGTCACAACAACGGTGGCACAACTGCTCCGTTGAAGCACGGTGACGGCACAATAGATTTCCAGTTTGTAGGTCTGGCTCAGAATACAACTTACTCCAGAGGTAATGCTGTTGCGCCGGGTACTGCATATGGAACTTGCAGCACCAGTGATTGCCATGGTCGCTTTACTCGTGCCTGGGGTACACCGGACTCCGGATTGCCGATGTGCGAAAAGTGCCACGGCTCCGCTACTTCTGCCGGTGGCTTCTATAATACACGTGGGCCAACAGGGACTCTGAGCATTTATTCTACCGGTGTCGGCGTACATGATATTCATATCCAGAATATGAATTCACCGCGCAAAACAACATTTGCCCGTTTCACCTCTTATGCGGCACCATATAAATGTAATCAGTGTCACTATACTCCGACCAGTCCATTTACCGCCGGTCATATCGATACGGCTCTACCGGCTGAGTCTGCATTCAGCCATGCAAGCTCAATAGCGAACAAAGGGATTCTGTTCCAGTACTACTCTACACCTACATACACAAAGGCTACCGAAACATGCAGTGCTGTCTGGTGCCATGGCGCAGGTATGCACTCAAACCGTGCAACAGACGAATATGCAGGTACTACGCCCCCTGTCAGGACAAATCCAAAGTGGACTGTCCCGTATCTGACAGGCAACGGTGCATCCGACTGTACAAAATGCCATGCAATGCCGCCACCTGCGCCTGATAATACCTATACGCACTACGGGAAAACACTGGTGACCTGTACAACCTGTCATAAACATGTCGGAGATGATGGATACAGCTTCAAGGACAAGAAACTTCACGTAAATGGCACGGTTGAAGGGGGCTGTGACGGATGTCATGGCGATCCTCCGATTACCGCCGGCGTCTGGACTCCAGTGAATACAACCGGCCTTGCCACACCTGCCCAGAATGCTCTTAATGGCGGCGCAGGCGCACATGCAGCTCACATTTTGTTGCCGCTGATCGGCAAGAACTGCTCTACCTGCCATAATGCAGCCAGTCCTGCAATGCCTAGCAATGAGCTTGAGATCGGTTTCAATGCACTTGGCGGACTGGTTAATAACGGCACCTTTACCGGCTACACAAACAGTGTCAACGGGCCGAAATGGAAGATACCAAGTGCAAGTGCAGGAACAACCATTGTAAAGTCTAATGTCAAGGCTGCGGTATGTTCCAATCTCTACTGCCATGGTGGCGGTTCGACCTCTCCTGTAAGACCTGCTCTTGGCGGCGGAACAAACACAAGCCCAGACTGGGAAATTCCTGCTGTCTGCGGTGACTGCCACGGTGTTGACTCTGCAAGTGCACCGACCGGTGGATCGCACCCGAAGCATGCCCTTACGGTTGCCTCACTCTCCTGCTCGTCCTGTCACGGGATTACTGCTGATAATGGCACTCACGTAAATGCACAGGTTCAATGGAAGCTGGATCGCAGTAACCCTGTAATCGGTGCAAATGCAACCTATAACAATATTTCGTCGGGTTCACTCTCCGGGCTTGCTCCACGAGGTGTTACAACAGCCGGTGACGATTACAGAACCTGTAATAATATTTACTGCCACAGCTCTGTCCAGGGGACAAATGGCACAGGTGTACCAGTATCATTCAAGACACCAAGATGGGGTACGGACAACAACACACTGACCTGTGCATCATGTCACCAGAATATGGCTACCGATCCTTCACCTACAGGTAGTCACCTGAAGCATGCCAATCCATCACTTGGCATGAATGTCCCATGCGGCTACTGTCACCAGGATGCAGGCGCAGGTTTCAGCACCATGCATACAGACGGTTCGATATTTATAAACTTTACGAGTTATATCGGCGGGGCATATTCTGTCGGAACACCCTATATGACAGGTGTGCAGAAAGCAGCGGCCTCGGCACTCTACGGTTCATGTTCCGCAACATTCTGTCACGGTAATGCATCGTCACCAACCTGGGGAACTTCTGGGCCTCTGGCCTGTAATGCATGCCACAGCGCCAAGGTTGATGATGCTAGCTGGTCTGGTCGCCACAAGACACACTACAACTATTCAACCATGCCTACCAGCTACACACAGATTGTCACGGATCTCAGCTCGGTCAACAAATACCGTTTCAACTGTGCTCACTGCCATGATGACAACCTGGCCAAGCACAGCCTGAAACCGGCATCAGCTGACAGTGCGGCACGTGTCTTCTTCGGCATATCCACCGCAAGTCCGGCTTCAAGCAGCAAGCGTGGTACATATCTTGCCGGCGCACCTATGACGGCAACAGACAACGGCTTCAACTTTACTGCCGGTTCATGCAACGGCACTTACTGTCACTCAAACGCCAGAGGTGGCCTGCCGAAACAGACCTTCCTCAACTGGACAACACGTCCAACAGCAGGGAGCAACTGCCTGTTCTGCCATGACAACAAGTCGATAACTGCAACTGCCTCGACTTTGAGTCCAAGACATGACAAGCATATGAACCCGACAAACAATGTCATGATTGGCACAGGCAACGGATTCAACTGTGTTGACTGTCACTCAAGAACCATTACAAACAGTAACAACATAACAATTGCCAACAAGGGCAAGCATGTTAATGCCATGCTCGACTACTCAGGTGCAAAGGCTGGTTCAACATACGCATCGGGCATCTGTTCCAATGTTTATTGCCATTCAAACGGTAATCCCAATGCCCTTGTCTTTGTCAGCATGACAGGCAGCAAGAGATGGACTGATACCGGCACCATCACGACCTGCAACAAGTGCCATGGACGTAGCAACTCCTACGGCTATCCTGACTATGCAAACGGTGGCGCTAATCAGCCGACTTCAAATCTACACGCAGGTCATATGCAAGGGCTTGCGTCTACAACTGCCTGTTCAGACTGTCACCGAAAGACACCGGATACCCTGGTTGCAAACAAGTTCAGACCTTACTCTACTGCGCATATGACCGGTACGCCTAATGTTCACTTTAATACCGCCAAGGCTTATATCGGTACCAAAGCAGCAGTGAACACTGCCGGTTACCAGGTGACATGCAGCAATGTAATCTGCCACGGTCAGGGCGCTCCGGTCTGGGGTTCACAGCCGTCAGGCGGAGCCGGTGTAAGAACCTGTACCAAGTGCCACGGAACAAGAACAGCAGCAGATTATCTGATAAACTACTCATCTGCCCTGATCGCTCCGGGTTATAACGGCGAGGGTACTGATACCTCGATGACCAAGGCAGCTGCCACTGATGCACGAGTTGGTGCACACCAGCGTCACCTTGTTTCAAATGTAATTTCAGCTCCTGTCAAGTGCGGCGAATGTCACGTACCGGTAACAGCCATTCGTGCAGGCAACCACTGGAACTACTCTACCGCCACCCTGACTTTCAATGGCAGGGCGACTGCAAACAGCCATGTCCCGACAGTGTCACGTACCGGCGGGATCATGCAGTGCAGCAACACCAACTGTCATACGGGCAAATACAACTCAGGCACGACAATTGCGCCGTTCTGGAACATGACCGGACTTGTAAAAGAGACTGGTACAACGGTTGCCCAGTGCGTAAAGTGCCATGCCATGCCGCCGTCAGGCTACAGCCAGCATCCCCCGGTTCTCAGTAACCTGAGTTCCATGACAAATGTCTATAACAGATGCAGCACCTGCCACAACACACTGAAGGTCAATCCAACAGGTGTTGCGAATGTATTTACCGACAAGGCTCTGCATGTTGACGGTATTGTCCAGGTAAGCATGCCGTGCAACGGTTGTCATGACTACGATACAAATGGCGGCACCTGGGGGAATGTAACGAACAAGAACTATGGAGGCACTCCCGGTATAGAAGGTCGCGGCGCACACTACAAGCATATCGAGTATCTCAAGACAAGAAATAGCGTTACTCTGAACCCAACCACTGATACTTATGGCAATGCGGCGATGACTGCTGTCTGCGGTGTCTGCCACTCAATAAGCGCTGGTGATCACAGCATGGATCAGAGTGTAAATACCCGCACGATCAATTTTGGCGGCAGCACTGCCCGTCAACTCGGCGGTTCTACTCCGGCATACAGCGGAAGCACCGCCACATCATCATCCGTTAATCCGAAATCATGTTCAAATATAGACTGCCACTACAGAACCTCGCCGATCTGGTCTACCTACTAAGGTGAGGAGGGAGCAATTATGCAACGAGACATAATGAGGGAATATCTTTACAGGAGATTCAAGATGAAATTAAGAGGCGCTCTCCTTCTTGTAGTGGCGGCTACTCTCTGTATGCTGAGCGGTTTAATAAGACCGGAGGTGGCCACTGCATCAATCGATGTTGTTAACCAGTGGCCGGCAAAGCCTGCAATTGCAAGCAACAGTGCTGCTTCTCCGGTTACAGCGATATATACACCCGGGAGAGGTACCAACCGATTGATGCTGGTGGCCGTTGCCACGGAGTACAGTGGAGCCCAGACACCGGCATTTACTGTTACTTATGGTGGTCAGACTGTTACGCAAATAGTTAACAACACCACAGGTAATAACAAAATCTGGCTTGGATATCTAAATGCAGCTGGCATCGCTACAGGTGAGACCGGCACTAAAATACTCTCTGTTACCAACAGTGCCACGACCAACCTGACAGCCATGTATGTCTCGGCGGCGGTCTATAACGGCGTTGACCAGACTACCCCTATCACCGGTTCCGGCTCACTTGGCATTACTACAGCTGCATTGACCATCGGCCCGGTTGCCTACACAATGACCGGTAATCAGGGTTTGACCGGCAACACCGGTCTGAGCGTCTATGTGATAAACTGGAACAACAACGTTCAGGGGGAGACAACTGCACCTACAGGTTACACCAGGGTTCGTAATTATCTTGGCACCAACTTTGCCCTGGCCAGCGGCTACAAGGTAACCACAGGTGCCAGCTCCGAGTCTCTCACCTCAACCACCACCACAACCACGGCCATTGCCGCACTTGCCGGTGTCGGCCTCAATCCGGCGCTCAGACTTTCAACCATAGGGGCTAATGCCTGCGGTGACTGTCATGGTTATCCGCCGGTTAATGGTACTTCCCGTAATGCTCCTCCAGGGCTGTTTCTTGGTGCTCACAGCAAACACAGCGGCAGTGATGAAGGGGAGTATGCTTTTGTCTGCACTGTCTGCCATAAGGACAATGGTACGAACATAAAGCATGAGGATGGCTTCAAGAATATCACCGGGTCAAAAGTGCCTCGAAACACATATGGTGGCGTTACCAACATAGCGATTACAAACTCGCCCCCTTACACACAGACCTGCACCAAGTCAACCTGCCACAGCTCAGGCAGAACTACGCCTCAGTATGCTGCCTCACCGGTATGGACCGGCACAACAACCTGTCTCTCCTGTCATGGTGGTCGGAGTGCTGGAGGTGCTGCATCACGTAGTACCAGCAACTTCAGCATGTCAACATCACATTCACAGCATCTCAAATATCTGACTACAGAGATTAACTGCCAGATGTGCCACGGCAAGACAGCGGCCAATCATACAGCTCTCAAGGACTACACCGGCGCAAAGCGTCACGCCGATGGCACTAAAAATGTAATTTTTACCCAAATTGCCTATGGCTCCTACACTTCCTACAAGAGTACTGCATCAGGTTCCAGCGCCAACACCAAGGTCTGCACAAACACTGCCTGCCATGGTGGGTCAACCCGTAGCGCCTGGTCTGAAAGCGCTGCTGTCAACTCTGATCATACCTGTTCCCATTGTCACGGAACTGCCGGAACAAGTGCATCTACACCTGTAACCGGTGCCAATCGCTACAATCTCCGCTTCTTTGCCCCTGGCTACAAAAAGACCGGAACCGTAGGCTCAAGCACCGACCAGATTGCAGTCAGCAACAATATTCGCGTAGGCTCACACTTCAAGCACCTCTCCAGCCTTTACATGAAAAACATCAAGTGCAACGAGTGCCACAAGGTTCCATCCACACCATTTTCTGCCGACACAAATCATACGCTTAATAACGCACGTTTCAACTCTGGCACACTTGATTTCAGTCAGGCTTCATCAGCAAGGATTCTAATCGGTGTTGCAAGTGGTTCAACCCCTGCGCAGCTTGCAGCCTTTGCCGGATACACCAACGGCACAGCATCGACAGCTGCGACATGCTCAAGTGTCTACTGCCATGGCAGTCGCATGAAAACAGACGATACATCTGGCAGTTACCGCAAGCCGTACTGGAACTACTCGGCCATGATCAACTATACCAACAAGGATCAGGCTTGCGGCCGCTGTCACGGTAACCCGCCGCGTACGGGCGGTTCTCAGGCTACCCACAAGAACTATACCGCTGTAGGCAAACCGACTGTCACTTGTTCAGGTTGTCATGGGATGGTAGTTAATTCAATCGGCACGATTATCGCCAAGCAGCTTCACATCAACGGTCAGGTAAACGCATCCGGCGGCCATGAATGGAGCTTTGGCGGAATCAGGCACAAGAACGGCGGGACCGGCTCCATCCAGGCCAACCCGAACACATACTCTAACTGCACCGGCTGTCACTCACTTACCGGAGGCGGAGCTTATCCGGTGACCCGTGGTGTTGCTTCCAACATAAACTGCCAGATCTGTCATACCAATCAAGCCAACTTTACCTCTACACCGGGCTGCGGTGACTGTCACGGAACAAATGCCACTGGCCAGCCGAACGGCGCTGCCTCAGCTTTCCCCAACTGGAGCGGTAGTCACTCTGTTCATACAGCACAGACGTATGTCTGCGCTGACTGTCATGCCAATGGCGGTTCCGGAAGAGCCATCCATGGCAATTATTCCGGTAATGCAGCCAAAACGAGAGCAACTGTCAATATCGGCTTCAACACTACCAAGGCCGGTACCGCAATAACCTATACTGCCGGGACAATGACCTGCAGCACTTCAGTCTGCCATGGTCAGAAATCACCAGCCTGGGGGGCGCCTGTACCTGCGCAGCAGTGCCGTCGCTGTCATGGATCACAATCACTCTCGTATGCAAACTTCTCGTCTCCCGAGATCGCACCGGGTACTGGCAACATTGATACCAACCGTACAACCGGTGTGACCCCGCGTGGCGGTGTGCATCAGGAGCACTTGAGCGCATCCAGCAGTATGAGTGGCACTGTCAAATGCAATAACTGCCATGCAAATCTTACTACCAAAGCGGTCAATCATGCCCAGCTCGACAACAGGACAACTGCAACCATAGCCTTTAACGGTACTGCGGTAGCTGCCAGCCATTCACCAACAGTCAGCCGCGTCAGTGGCCTTACGAACTGTGCAAATGTTTACTGCCATCACGGCGCACGTGCCGAGGGGACTGCTGCAGGACAGAGCGGTTTTGCTTCCCGTGCAGCGCTGGTCTGGAACAATTCAACATTAATTACCGGCACCACTGTTGCCAATACCTGTACAAATATCTGCCATCAGATGCCACCCGGTGGCGGTGTTGCATCAGACGCCCACGTAAGCCTTGGCGCCAATGGAACGTATACTACTGCAACCAGTTTGCAGGCATGTAATGGCTGCCATCCGACCATTAATGCCACAATCCCTGACATGGCATCCATCTTTGCCAATAAATTCAAGCATATTGATGGTACAGTCGACGGCGGGAGTTGTAGCGGCTGCCACGGCTATGAGGTCGGTACCTGGGCAGCAAAAGCAGAGCGCTCTGGAGTACCTCAGGGC
>JANNRW010000447.1:0-1515 GCA_031401815.1 Geobacteraceae bacterium
TACGTCCTTTACGAGCAGGAGAACATAATTGATAATGATCCGCGTAACTTTCAGATAAAAGAGCTGGCATCACATCCCTTATTTGCGTCAATGTCGCATTTTTCACTTTTTGGGGGGTGGGCGCTGATGAATACCGGTGAAAATGCAGAGATAATTGCAGCTACTTCTCCTGAAAGCTGGGCAGACCTGGATGGCGACAGGAGACCGGGCAAGGGGGATGCAGTCCAATCCTTCGGTGTTGTAGTAACAGGTACAAAGGGTGCGGGGAGGTTCGTGCTTTTTGGAGATGATGCTATCTTTCAGAACAGGTTTCTTGATCAGCAGAATCGACAGCTTGCGCATAATCTGGCAAAATGGTTAATACAATGAAAAATATTGACACGATCTCACCTTCAACCCGTCTCTGCGCAGTAATCGGCAATCCTGTTGCTCACAGCCTTTCTCCGGCTCTGCACAATGCTGCTTTTAATGCACTTGAGCTTGATTATGTCTATGTCGCCTTACGGGTAGAAGATCTGCGAAGCGCTCTGGGCGGTATGAGAGCCTTTGAGAATTTCCGGGGCTTGAGCGTTACCATTCCGCACAAGATAGAGATAATGAATTATCTGGATCAGATCTCT
The DNA here is from genome assembly GCA_031401815.1 of Geobacteraceae bacterium. Lineage (GTDB taxonomy): Bacteria > Desulfobacterota > Desulfuromonadia > Geobacterales > DSM-12255 > JANNRW01. The sequence goes on from JANNRW010000447.1 coordinate 621, forward strand.
GATCTTGATCGTTCAATCGGCTCAATAAATACTGTTATAAACAACTCCGGTATGCTGACAGGGGTTGGAACGGATGGGCCTGGCGCTCTCAAAGCATTGACAGATGCCGGAGTAACCATCGACAACGCAAATGTTCTTATGCTTGGAGCAGGGGGAGCAGCGCGAGCCATAGCTTTTACTCTTGCTATGAATACGTCTCTGGGCAAACTGCAACTTCTTGATATTAATGAGCAGATGCTTGCAAATCTTGTTGCTGATCTGAAAAAAGGGACTTCTGCCTTGATCGGCAAAGATCTCCTGACGCCGGACAATATTGCAATAGCTCTGTTACAGGCAGACATCATCATCAACTGTACTCCGGTAGGGATGCACCCGCGTGAAGACGAATCCATAGTTCCACAAGAGCTTTTGCGCCCCTGCCAGACGGTTTTCGACATTGTTTACAACCCTTTGGAAACAAAGCTTATGGCAGATGCAAGGATGCGCGGATGCAGGGTGATTTCCGGTGTAGAGATGTTTATCAATCAGGCTGCGTTACAATTTGAACTTTTTACCGGAGCTCAGGCTCCAGTTGAAATCATGCGGAAGGTTGTAATGGAGAGGCTTGCTAGATGAATCTGGTACTAATCGGTTATCGAGGGACAGGAAAAAGTCATGTCGGGCATATTCTATCCCGCAGACTGGATATGCCTTATATAAGTATGGATGCGGCAATTGTCAAACGAGCCGGGATGTCAATCCCTCATATAGTTGACAAATACGGTTGGCCAGGTTTTCGCGACATGGAGACGACTGAAGCACGGGATCTTTCCAGTTGGGACAGCATAATCATCGACACGGGTGGAGGGGTAATAGAGCGGTCTGAAAACATTGAACTTCTCAGGGGAAATGGCTG
>JANNRW010000448.1:0-10437 GCA_031401815.1 Geobacteraceae bacterium
CCATGTGAGAATCTAATTTTTAACCCAGCGGCGCACCCCTCAGGGGGTGGCCGACTTCGATCGGAATGCCCGGCTGAGATCAATCGGAATAGGTGGCCGACTTCCGTCGGAATAGGTGGCCGACTTCATCGGAATACGCAACCGCCAACTGGTTTACATAAAGCTCCCCATTCTTCCCTTCATGTAGGCATAAAAGCATCTAGCATTGATTTACCCAGTTCTGTATTATGGGTTGATGTTTGACACTAATTGCAAGTTTTTCGATTCTTTTCCATTGGCCATTGCCCTATATTGCCCTGTCAACTCATATCAAAAATAAAAGGCTCACAGTATATACCGTAAGCCCTTGTATTATATGGCGCGCCCGGAGAGATTCGAACTCCCGACACCCTGGTTCGAAGCCAGGTACTCTATCCAGCTGAGCTACGGGCGCTTTTCACGGTACAGTACTATAAATATCCGGCTCTGGCAAGGAGTTGGCAGCGGATGTGAGCCTTTTTCTGGCATTGATGCCGGTTTCAGTGTATAAAACCAGACGTCTGACACTCTTCAGCTAAAGGAATATTACTGCATGCATGAAATGATTAACTGGCTTTTGACAACTATCGGCTCAATGGGCTATCCGGGGATATTCATCCTCATGGCTATGGAGAGCTCTGTCATTCCTGTGCCGAGCGAACTAGTCATGCCTCCGGCTGGTTATCTTGCCCATCAGGGGGAGATGAATATCTGGATTGCAATTCTTATGGGGACATTAGGGAGTCTTGCAGGAGCCTATGCAAACTACTTTGCCGCCCACTATCTGGGGCGTCCGCTGGTGCTCAAATACGGCAAGTATGTCTGGATCACCGAAGAGAAATTTACCAAAGTGGAGAGGTTTTTCCTAAAGCATGGCGAAATATCCACCTTTATCGGTCGCCTGCTCCCGGTGATCCGCCACCTGATATCTATCCCGGCAGGCATTGCCGGAATGAATCATCTGCGATTCTCTCTTTATACCCTGGTCGGTGCCGGGATCTGGTGTACGATTCTGGCATGGATCGGATATTACATCGGAAAAGAGCAGGAGCTTATAATGAAGTATTCTCACCAGGCGATTATAGGTGTGTTGCTCTTCAGTGCCATACTTGTTGCTGTCTATGTGTGGAGGCAGCGCAAACAATCACGCTGATCCTCTGGAAGTTATTGCTTCACGCGGATTAATTCTGTTCCTTGTAGGATGAGTAGCAGAAGAACTGGTAAAGAAGTGCTGCGGTTGAAGTGAGAATAATGCTGATGATAATCATTGACATATTAACCCCCTTATGGCTGCGTTTGTTGTCTCATTAAGATGCGCGATCTGTGCCAAATCTGACCTGAAATCTTGAACTTAATGAAAAATAATAACAAGCCGCTTCAGGGGGAGGGTGTTTATGTTTTATGGGAAGATCATAGTGATTTACATCAAGTAGCTAATAATATTACCTTTTCTCCTCTCGTAAATTAAGATAATAATGCATTTTACCCGAAATTCCTTCCAAAAAGAGCTGACTTCAAAAAATCAATTGTTGAATTAATCCTGCAAACGGCAATTGAAACACTGAGAACACAGAGAAATCGCTGAGTTATCATAAAAACCGATTGTCATCGGAAATGTGAACAGAATACCTTGATCTTCTAACTAATTGTTGAATTAAAGTTATCTCTGTGCCCTCGGTGTCTCTGTGTTGAACAGCTTTTTTCAGGGTAAAATGGTTAGCTTTTCGTGAAATGACCGAAACAGACGAAAATTAACTGACTAATTCGTCAAAACAGCGGGTGTTCAAAAGAAAGGTAGAATAGAGCACCGTATTCCCCTTTCGAAGGGCCAACTCCGATCGGGACTGAAAAGCCGGGTACAATCTGCAAGCCCGACTTGAAGTTTAAAGCGAAACGCACTCCGGGGTTGATGAAAAAAGTGTTCTCTGTAGTATTTGAGCCATTGACCGGAGATGTTTCTGTGCTGGTTCCAGCTGCTTCAAGCATCAGGTTGAAATTCTCTGAGGCAAGGTAAATCAGGCTTGCCCCATAGTTGAACCCGCGAACATCTGATTTTGCTCCGGAAGAGTCCTTTGCATGAGGGGTGTAGGTCGCTCCAAGGTTCCAGTGGGTAACGAACTTGTCTGTGTGCTCCACGCTAAGAGGGATGTTGACCTGATAGCCGAAAGTGTCGGCACCAAGATCCTTTTTGTAGTCACCAGTCGGAAGAATGAGTGAAAAGCGGGGCGACAGCGCTATGCTTTCCCGGAAGATAGCCTGATAACGATAATTGAGCAGAATGTCACCAACTCCGGTCGTATCGCCAACATTCTGGTGTGAAACCGGGATTGTGTAGGAAAACTGATGCATCTGCTTTGGTACAGGCCACTCCTGAGTAAAAGCATATTGCCAGTCCCTTGTTTTTTTATTGTACTGAAAGAGTTGAATATGCTGCACAACGCCATCTTCCTGATTGTAAGCCTCTTCCAGCAGGAAAGAGTTGTCCTGAATTTTTCTTGTCTCTTCAGCTGATCCCTGACTACTCGAGAAGACCAAACCGACAAGCACCAACAAGTGTATTACTTTAATAAGTGACATTTACTCCTCCATTATGTTTATTTGCCCGGTTTACGAGCTTAGCCATATATCTGGGTTCGTATGTTTTAACCCGAAATGGCCGCTAATTGAAATTGATAATAGTTATCAGTTAGCAGATTGTCAAGACCATTTTTTCTGTTCAGAAAAAAAACCTAAATGCGGGAGTTGCGCCACAGAGGCACAGAGACACGGAGATAAGCATTACAAAGAGTTAGACTATAAAAGCGGTTCTACTAATTCTCACCATTCAGGTTATGCTTTGCATACAAAATAACTCAATGATTTCCTCTGTGCCTCTGTGTCTCTGTGTTAAATGCATTTTCTAGAATGAATGGTTGAATGAGAAGTTTTGGAAGGGTCAACTGCGTCGGATCGCGAAACTCCCTGAGACCGATGTTCATTGTGGTCTGCCCTTGTTCAGGTTCAGGCCGATATGTGCGGCACAGACGATCCCACCAGGGGAGGCAGAAGCCGAAATTGCTGTCTGTTTCGCGCGGGATAACTGAATGATGGATTCGATGCATGTCAGGGGTTACCAGCGCAAGCCGAAGCCATCGATCCATTGACCCGGGGATCAGAATATTACCGTGATTGAACTGGGATGAAGCATTCAGCATAATTTCGAAGAGAAGCACCGCCACTGCTGGCGCTCCAATAAGGAGAATGGCCGCCAGTTTTATCCAGGCAGATATGAATATTTCAACAGGGTGGAAGCGATTGCCGGTCGTAACGTCGATATCAAGGTCGGTGTGATGCATCCGGTGGAGTCGCCAGAGAATCGGCAGGTAATGGAAGAGGATGTGCTGAAGGTAAATTACAAAGTCGAGAATTAGAACAGCCAGGGCAATCTTGATCCAGTCCGGGATGATGATGATATTTAAGAACCCCCAGCCGCGTTCCTGGGCAAAAAGCGCCAGACCGACCGGGAGAATCGGCAGCAGCAAACGAACAACGATAGTATCAATTGCGACGAGGGAGAGATTGGCAAACCAGCGCTTTTTCTTGCTGTCGATTAACTTGCGACGGGGGGCAATAAGCTCCCAGGCAGCTATCGCAGCAAGTACGCCGAAGAAAAACAGAAGACGGATGGTCTGTTCTGCGGCCATGCTATCCCTTCCCCCAAAGCGGATCGTCAGTAAATTGCATCCGGATCCGCTCTTCCGGGCTCTGCTCGTAGAACTCTTCCTCAGCAAATGAGAAGCGGTAATTGGATATATAGTCGAGCAGAATCCGGTGGGCTTCGTTTATTTTACGGATCATTTCCGGATCACCGGTGTTACCTGTGTCCGGATGATAGCGTTTTACCAGTTCCCGATGACGTGCCTTGATCTCTCTTAATGATGCTCGTTCACTTAGACTCAATATCTGAAGCGCATTTTTCAGGGCTGCATAGGTCATGGCAAAGGTTTTTTGAAGAGCAATCCGTAGTGATAAGGCGGTAGGTCATAACGATTTCTTTCGTTGAAACTGAATCCGGCTTCTCTCCCCCATGCGATGCACTGCTCCGGTCTGGGACGAATTTCCATGGCAGGCCCGCGTGGCGTTGTCGGGTCATGGTTCCAGTGAATAACAGCCAGCATGCCGTTTGGCTTGAGTACACGCAAAGCTTCTTTCATCAAGGCTACCGGCTCTTCATGATGCAGAATGTTAAAGAGCAGGGCAGCATCCATGGAGTTTTCGGGCAGACCAGTCCCCTCAGTCACAAAATCCCGCAGAATCGCCTTCACATTGGCTATGTCGGCTTCTGCGCATTTCTGCCGGACAACATCCACCAAATCCGGCTCAATATCCAGGGCATGGACTGTGCCTGTAGCAATTCCGGCAGCAGCCAGGGTAAAGGTTCCATAGCCGCAACCAAATTCCACCAGATCCCTGATTCCGCCACCAAGACCTAAAACTTCCAGAACCCTGGTCGGATCGAAAAATCCGATCCACACCTCTTCATCAGGCATGCCGCTGTCACGAACTTTCATCGAATCTCTCCCTTACATGTTCAAGGATCGTAGCAAGAGTAATGGCGCAGACCTTCAGCGCGGACTCATTGCCATCATCCCCCCCCTTTTCAAAATCATCGGATCGTGTAGCCATGGTGTTCGTGATGTGAGCAAGGCAAATGACCCGTCTATCAAGAGCTTCCGCCATGGTCAGCAAGGCAGCAGCTTCCATTTCAACTGCAATGATTCCTTCTTCTCGCCGCGCTGCAATCAGTTCAGATGTCTCCCGAAACGGAGCATCTGTTGTCCAGGAACTACCTTGATTGAATGACAAACCTGCTTCAGTTAACCTGTGTGCAACCGCATCTACGAGAGACGGCGACGCAAAGGCGAATCGCCTGGGGGGGAGATAGTGGTAACTTGTGCCTTCGTCCCTTAATGCCTTGTCAATCAACAGGAACAAGGGGGGGTGAAGATTTTCCGCGATAAGCCCAGCTGACGAGATTGTGACAAGTGCCTTACATCCAAGGGCAAAAAGTTCTTCTGCTACGAGCACCGCAAACGACGCGCCCACCGTGCCGCCGATGATTCCGTATTCAGCGCCGTTGGCATTCCAGAGATAGAGCCGGGTGTGGAAGCAGGGCCATGAAGGTTCCGGCCTGGCTTTGCCGCTAGCTACCAGAAAATCGACCAGTTCACCGTCAAAATCAAGCAGGCATCCTGCCGGCACAGTCAAAAAAGGCAAGTTCTTCTGTATTCTGGCCGACTCAAGCATGTTGCCTGGAAGAAAGACCGGCGCGTCACTATGGTTGTGCTCAAAAAGAGGAGAATTATCCTTACCGAACACAGCAAGCACCCCCTGATGACTGTTTTTCCCGGACAAGGTCATCCCTGGATTTGCGGGTGACAGACTCGCCTTCAACAAGCAGCTCTATAACAGCAGAAGTCAGCTTTGGGCGGCTTACGTAATAGCAGCGCTGGGAGCCATCCTGAGCAAAGTCCACGAGACGAGCATGGCGCAGCACGGTCAAGTGCTGAGAGATATTGGCCTGGGATGCAGGCAGAATTTCCTGGATGTCAGTCACGCACTTGGTTCCCTTAAGCAGCTCCATGACGATCTGCAAACGGGTCGGATGTGCGAGAGCTTTAAGTAAATCTGCGTTTTTCTGTACAGTATCAGCGTCCATTTAAAACTCCAAATCATATTCGAATATTGTAATATCATAAACAGGAGAGAAGTCAACAAGGATTCCGGCGAGAATTCCGTTTCGAAAAAAAAGTTGACATTGATTGAAATATGAGTAATTTAGTATTTAAGCACTCACTTATAAGGTGTCCCATGAAGGAATCAGCTGAGCTTTTCAAAATTCTCTCTGTTGACAAACGGATCGAGATCATCGAACTCCTAAAGAAAGAAGCGATGAGCGTTAATGCCATTGCTCTTGTTTTGGGGGTTACGCAGTCTGCGGTCTCCCAGCACCTGCGTGTGCTGAAGTCGGCAGGGCTGGTCAGGGATGAAAGGCAGGGATACTGGATTTATTACTCATTAAATCGCGAGGCATTGGAAAGTTGCAGGCAGCGACTTAACCGCGTCTGTACCTGTGGCTGCGGCGGCGGAGAGAAAAAGTGCCAATAAGTAGCGCCCTTTTTTATTTGCCTGTCATATAAGTATGTTTGCATGAACTTAACAGGAAGGGAGGTGATAACAATGGCTGAAGAGAAGAAAGAGGCGAACGAGAAGCAGGAAGAGTGCAAGCCTCAAAGCAAGTGCGGCTGCGGCTGCGCACCGCCGGTCAAGAAGTAGGCAGATGATACCGGGAGGCGGCCTTTCGCCTCCCGGCTTTCCGAGCATTCAACCTGAAATCAACTCTGCGGTTCAAATGCTTTTCAGACTCAATGTTTTGATTATAATGACTCTTTCTTACTGCCGAATTTCAAATAGAGCGACGGCAGCACTACCATATTGAGCAGAGTGGAGGAAAGGAGCCCCCCCAGAATTACGATTGCCAGAGGGGAGAGAATCTCGTTCCCCGGCTTGTCAGATGAAAAGGCAAACGGTACAAGTGCCAGCCCTGCTGCCAGCGCGGTCATGATGACCGGTCGCAGGCGCTCCATCGAGCCTTGCAGCACAGCCTCCTGTAGGCTTTTACCCTCCTCTTCCATCAGGTGTCTGTAGTGTGAAATAAGCAGAATTCCATTTCGCGTGGCAATGCCGAACAGGGTGATAAATCCCACCAGCGAAGCGACACTGATGACCCCGGAGGTGAAATAGACTGCAATTATTCCGCCGATGAAAGAGAGAGGCAGATTGACCATAACCAGGAAAGCATCCTTGAAGGAGCGAAACTCGATATAAAGAATAAGGATGATGAAGAGTAGCGATACCATACTCAATAGGCCAATTGTCCTGGTCGCCTCGGCCTCGCTCTCAAACTGCCCGCCATACTCCACGTAATACCCCGCAGGGAGCTTTACCCTCTGCTCTATGCGGCTCTTGACATCATCAAAGACAGTGCGCAGATCACGCCCTGTCACATTTGCCTGAACAACAATCTTGCGCTGGGCATTCTCCCTGGTAATGGTATTTGGCCCCTTGGCAGAGACAACCCTGGCCACTGTGGCAAGGGGAATCTTGACGCCTGTCGGGGTGTCAATCATGACGTTTTCTATGGTTCCGATACTCTGCCGGGCAGTATCCGGGAACTTTACCACCACATCAAAACCCCGGTCTCCTTCAAGTGTGCGGGTTACGGTCATGCCTGCAGTGGCTGCCTCCATAGCCTCTGCTACGCCGGACATGGTGAGATTGTAGCGAGCCATCTGCGCCCGATCCGGGATGATCCGGATCTGGGGGATATCTTTCTGCTGTTCTACCGACAGATCAGCAAGGCCGGGTACGTCGGCTATGGCACCTCTTATCTCTTCTGCCGAACTTCTGAGCCGGTATAGTTCCGGACCGTATATTTTGATGGCAATGTTGGCCATGGTGCCGGAGAGCATATGATCGATCCTGTGGCCTATCGGTTGACCAAAGGTGATGGTCGCAGGCATACCGGTCATTGATTTACGCAGCTCCTCCATTACGTCGCCAAGCTTGCGCTCATTCATCTCAAGTTTGGCTTCAATCTCGGTCATGCTTGCGGCTTTGCCATGCTCGTCCATATCACCCCGCCCGGTTCGGCGGGCTGTTTTCTTCACGTTCGGGTGGGTCAGAAGCTTCTTTTCCACATCCAGAGCAATCGCTGCCGACTGCTCCAGAGAGGTTCCAGCCGAGGTGACTACTACCACAGTCAGCGCTCCTTCATTAAACGGAGGGAGAAAAGAGCGACCGGTCATGGACAGGGGGATCATGGCCAGTACAAAGGCTACTGCCGATCCTGCTATCACCAGTTTTGGCCTGGTGACCGCCAGGTTTAACATGGGGCGATAGAGCCGTTTCAACCAGCGGACGACGAGGCTCTCTTCTTCCTGTTCCAGGCATTTTGCCCGTGGCAAAAGGTATGAACAGAGAGCAGGGGTCACGGTCAAAGCGACAATCAGCGATGCGCCGATGGAGACCATGTAGGAGATGCCAAGCGGTCGTAACAGCCGCCCCTCGACTCCTGAAAGGAAGAAGAGAGGGAGGAAGACCATGAGAATTATCATGGTGGCGTTGACAATGGAGGAACGGATCTCTTTTGAGGCAGCAAAGATTACTTCCCGTGCCGGGGATCGCAAGCTCTCCGGTTTCATCCGATTTTCCCGCAGCCGCCTGAAAGCATTCTCCACATCGATAATGGCATCATCGACAATAACCCCGATGGCAATGGCCATCCCCCCCAGGGTCATGGTGTTGATGGAGATGTCAAAAATTTTGAGGGCGAAGATTGCAAATAAAAGCGATAACGGGATAGCTGCAATAGATATGAGAGTGGTTCGCATATTCCCCAGGAAGAGGAAGAGAATGGCGATCACCAGCACTGACCCTTCAGTCAGCACCCTTTTGATGTTGTCGATGGCTCGTTCGATGAAGTCTGACTGCCGGAAGATGTCGGTTTCCAGCTTCATGCCGACCGGCAGGCTCTTCTGCATTTCCGCAAGCTTTACTTCCAGTCGTCTGGTCAGTTCAAGGGTGTTTGCTGTCGGGTGCTTCTGGATCGAAATCACCACGCCGGGCTTGCCATTGGCCGAAGCGTCGCCATACCTGAAGGCAGGGCCGATGACGACCCGCGCCACATCCCGGACAAGAGTCGGAACGCCGCCTCTTGCCGTCACTGCGACCTGCTCCAGATCGGCTGTATTGCGAACTCTGCCTACCCCCCGGATCAGATACTCCTGACCGGTTTTCTTCATCACTCCGGCGGCAAAGTTTTCATTGGCCCCCTTGAGGGCTGTTATCACCTGTCCGACCGTGACCCCGAACGCCTGCAGCAGTTGCGGGTCAAGTTCCACCTGGTACTGGCGGGTGTCGCCGCCGATGTTGGAGACCTGGGAGACTCCCGATATTGCCAGGAGCCGCTTGCGCACGACGAAATCGGCGGCTTCCTTCAGCTCCATGGTCGTATGCTGGTCGCTGACTAAGGCCACGTGCATGATCTCCCCCATGATCGAGGAGATCGGTGCCAGTTGTGGAACCGCATCAACCGGCAGGACTCCGGCCAGTGCCTGAAGCTTTTCGTTGACCACCTGGCGAGCCTTGTAGATATCTGTCCCCCAGATGAATTCAACCCAGACAGTGGAGAGACCGGCCACAGTATAGGAACGAACCCGGCGCACACCGCTTGAGCCGGTGACCGCAGTTTCAATCGGATAGGTGACAACCGTCTCCACCTCTTCCGTAGCCATGCCGTGGGCTTCTGTAATAATGGTGACTGTTGGTGCAGTCAAGTCCGGGAGTACATCCACCGGCATCCTTACGGTTATATATGTGCCGACCAGCAGAACCAGCAGCGACGCCACAATGACGATAAGCCGGTTCTCCAGGGCCAGACGGATTATTTTATCAAGCATGAATTCATCTCCTCGTGTATAAGTTTCCCCGGCGGTGTACGGTTAGGCTTTTACTGCCTTTGTTCCTCCCCCTTCAAGGGGGAGGTTAGGAGGGGGATGGGGTATGTTATCGGGTTTTCAGCCACCTTAACCCCATCCCTACCCTAACCCTCCCCTTGAAGGGGAGGGGATTTTAGGCCACAGCAAAGACTAAACCTGACAGCACTCGTTTCTCCTAGTGGCCGTGGCCCTGGTCAGCGCCGCCCTTGGCAGCAGATTCAGCCTGTTTGACATAGTAGGCGCCGCGGGTTGTTACCCGCTCGTCCCCCTTGAGACCGCTGACGATCTGGACCAGGCCGCCATCTTCGACGCCAACCTTGACCTCTTGCCGGTCAAACGCTTCTCCCGATGACTGGATAAAGACAAACCAGCGCCCCTCATCTTCTATCAGCGCGTCCTTCGGCACGGTCAGTGCGCCCGGAACGGAGCCGGTCCGGATAGAGACATTGGCGAACAGTCCGACCTTGAGGCGACCGGAGGGATTGGGCACTTCGAAAAGTACCGGCAGGGTTCTGGTCTGGGGATCAAGCATGTCGCTGATTGACACCAGCCGCGATGGTTTGAATTCTCCTTCCAGACCAGTCACAGTAAAGCTTGCGGAAATCGACTTGCCAGCAGAGCCGATGTCAGTGGCGGGAAGATTTGCCTTGAGCCAGAGAGTGCCGGTATTGACGATACGCAAGATCGGCTGTCCAGCCTCTACTCCCTTGCCGGCACCGGCAGAGACCTCAACCACGGTGCCGCTCACTGGTGCCCGCACTGCAATCCGGCCACCCCCTTCTCCCTTGACGCTTCCCATGGCCTTTTCCAGAGGTTCGAGAGCTGCCCGCGCACTGGACAGGGCAGACTCAGCCTCCTCGACCCGTTTCAAGGGGGCGAT
>JANNRW010000449.1:0-4486 GCA_031401815.1 Geobacteraceae bacterium
GTGCGTCAAATGCCATGGCCGTCAGAACAATGAGAGGTGTTCGTCATGTCACAAATAAAAGCTCCATTTTTGTTTAGTGTGATGTTGACGTTTATTTTACTGACCGGGTGTGGAGATACTAACCCGCAGGTGAGCTTTAGCTCAAATGGTGGTGGCAGTCATCAGCCCGACTGGGCAACTGTACATAAAGCTACTGCCAAGACGAATCTTGATTCATGTGCAGGTTGTCACGGCGAAAATCTAAACGGGGGCATAGCCAGAATTTCATGCTCATCCTGTCATCTGGGTGGTTCTGCGTCGATACATCCACTGATGTGGGGTCAGTATGCGTATGGACGGCATATTTCATATGTCGCGACCAACGGGATCACCTCCTGCTCCAACGCAGCCTGTCACGGTGCAGGGCTTGCCGGAGTGGCAGGCAGCGGGCCGGCCTGCGCAACGGCATGCCACATGGGCGGAACCTATGCCAAGCATCCGGCACTCTGGACTCAGTATTCAAGCCACGGGAATTACATGAAGAGCAAAGCGTACAATGCTGCAAGCTGTAGTCTGGCTGCCTGTCACGGAGTTGATGCAAAAGGGGTCTTCCTGAGCGGCCCCTCCTGTTTTGCCTGTCATCCTGCAGACCCGACTGTTCTGGCACCGGTTCCTGACAAGCACCCGCATAACCTGATAAACGCCAGTAATCATTTTGTTCATAACCAGTATGTTCTTTCATATGGAATTTCCTCCTGTAACACGAATTTCTGTCATGGAACCGGCGGCCCTGGGCCATCCTGCCTGACGGCTGGTTGTCACAATTAAGACTTATACTTGCGGTATAAAAGCCGTTCCTTATGCGGGGAAGGAGAATTTAATGATTACAGCATTAAAGAGGTTCATAGCGTGGACGATTTTTGCCTGCCTGCCTCTTGTTACTGTTGCATGTGGTGGCGGTGGTGGCGGCGTAAGTGGTACTGAGCCGACGACCGGTTTTTCGGTAACTGCGCTAAAAGGGCCTATTCAGGGGGCTTTGATTCAGGTTTACCAGTTACTGCCTGACGGCAGAACCGGCACTCTGTTGGGATCAGGTGTCTCCAGCAGTACAGGGTCATATACGTTTGATATTCCGGCAGTAAAGGCCAATGGTCCGGTGCTTGTCAAGGTGACCGGACAGGCAGGTTCAACATACACGAGCGAAACTACCGGGGCAAATGTTCCTTTCAAGGCGAGCGAATCGTTTAATGCAATTACTGAATCCGTTGCTCCCGGACAGAAAATTATCGTTAGCCCCTTGACAGAGGCAGCTTACCAGAAACTGCAACAGATATTAACGGTCAATCCTGCCCTGGCAACTGCAAACAGCCTCCCGGGGGCCATAATTGAAGCAAACAAGCGTATCGCTTCACTGCTGAAAGTTGTCAATGTTCTTGCCGATCCTGCAGGTGATACGGTCTACCAGGCAGCTCTGAAAATTATCGACCAGATTATTGTTACCCAGGGGGTTCAGGCAGACACAACCTCTCTCATGAGCCTCATCAACATGGCCTTTTCTGATGTGACCAAGCCCGCATACCAGGTATATTTTCAGGCCCTTAACCTTGCCGGCGCCAGAGTTGAAAATGCCAATCCAGGGCTGGCCACTGCTGTTCAGACCATTTTGGCCCGGGCAGCGAATCCCGTGGCTGAACCGGACTGGACAGATAACCAGCCACCGACTGCACCTTCCGCTCTTACGGCAGTAACAACGATTCTGACTGCAAATACAGGCTCTGTACAGCTTTCATGGACGCCTTCAGTTGACAATAGATCGATTACAGGCTACGACATCTATCGCAACGGGAGCAAGATTGCCACTGTGACTGCTGCCGGATATACTGACTCCCCGCTTGCTACCAATGCCACCTATATCTACCTTGTTGTGGCATTCGATGCAGCCGGGAATCGCTCTGTTGCCAGTAACCAGCTTTTTGTGCCACTCGGGCTGCCGGTAATTGACACCACACCTCCTACTGCACCTGCCAACCTGTCCGCATCCACCTTTGCGATTAACAGCAGTTCTGCTTCGGTTGTCCTGATGTGGGCACCAGCATCTGACAATAAGGCTGTTGCAGGCTATGACGTCTTCCGCGACGGCATCAGGATAGTCACGGTAGCAATGCCAGGCTATACCGATCCGCTGGTTGATATAGGTACCGCTTACAGTTACGTGATTGTTGCTTTCGATGGTGCCGGAAACCGGTCACCTGCAACCACTCCGCTCTCTGTCACGCCGAATCAGCCTTCATTGGGGGTAATAGTAAACGGCCAGCTCTCCCCCGGCATAATAGGGCTGCCCCAGATGGATGTTTCTGCGCCTTTAGCACCATCGAATCTTTCAGCTTCTACATTTGCGCAGAGTTCAACCACCAGTTCTGTTGTCCTCTCCTGGAGTCCATCTACCGACAATACCGCAGTGACAGGCTATGAAGTGTATCGCAACGGCAGCAGGATAGCCACTGTAGCGCAGCCTGGTTACACTGATCCTTCTGTTACTTCAAATGTTACCTACACTTACTTTGTAATGGCTTTCGACGCAGCCGGGAACCGTTCCATCGCAAGCAACCAGTTGCTTGTTACCCCTAACCAGACTTCACTTGGGGTAGTTGTCAATGGCCAGCTCTCTCCCGGTATCATCGGACTGCCTCAGTTAGATGTAATCGCGCCTGTGGCGCCTTCAAACCTGACTGCTTCAACTTCCGCACTTTCAGCAGGCACAAACTCGGTTCTCCTTGCCTGGAGCCCCTCTTCAGACAATACGGCTGTTGCTGGCTACGAAGTCTACCGTAACGGAATCAAGATCGCCACTGTTGTTCTACCGGTATACACCGATCCGTCAGTTGCCTCCAATGCCACCTACAACTACCATGTTGTTGCATTTGACGCAGCCGGAAACCGTTCCCCGTCAAGTAACCTGCTTCCGGTCACTGCAAACCAGGCTTCTCTTGGTGTAACTATTAACGGACAGGTTTCGCCAGGAATAATCGGGCTACCACTCAGTGATGTTGTCCCCCCGACAACCCCCTCTAATCTTTCCGCTGTATCATCGTCACTTACGGCCACTACCAGTTCGGTGCAGCTCTCCTGGAGTCCATCAACCGACAACATGGCTGTAGCAGGCTATGATGTCTTTCGAAGCGACAGCGCCAGCAAGATAGCAACGGTTGCAAGCACCGGTTTCATTGATCCGTCAGTTGTTTCCGGGAATACTTATTCATATTCAGTACAAGCATTCGATACAGCAGGGAACCGCTCATCCTTCAGCAACCAGATTTCTGTAACACCACCAGCAGGATCACTGGTGGTGATATTCAGCGGCCAGCTGGCTTTGTAAATTAACAGTCATAGAGGAGTAGATCTGATTATAAGAAAATAATTTATCGAAGGGGGTGATTTTTTCGGCTTTTCACTCAATTGAGTTCAGCAGTTCCAATCAGGCATCATAAAAGAAAAGGAGGAAACCATGTTAGGAAGAAAACTATTGTACATTGTTACACTTGCAGCTCTTGCCCTGTTGCCTCTGGCAGGCTGTAGCGGTGGTTCAGGCAGCACCAGGATGACTGAAAAAGGTACAGAAGTTACAGTAAGTGGTAATGTCGATGGAAAATCATCCGGTAAGACAGTATTTCTTTCAGCCACTTCAGCAGGGGCTGTCAACAATGTGTTTGTTTATGACGCACTTACCGGCGCACAGCTCGGTTCCGCAGTCATAGCGAGCAACGGAAGCTTCAGCGGACTAACGTTCACCCTGCCAAGCTCCAAGACAATCCTTGTGTTCAAGGCAATTGTCGCCCAGGGCACTTTCCGGAGCGTAGTTCCTATCGACCTGAGCAGTCCACCTGCAGGCGGTGTAACAGGAAGCAATCCGATCAGCATTGTCATCAGTCAGGAGAGCACCAACACGGCAGCAATCACATCCAGCATGCTGGGGCTGACCGGTCTTCTGGGCGATACCGGCATGACGCTTAATTCGGTAAGCAAGGATTATGCTGCTGCTGCTCAGCTTGTAATTGATTTTGGTGGCCAGCAGCTTGCCTACAGCGGATCAGGACTGACTCTGACCGGCAAGTTCAGCTCTGCTGCGCTTCTTCCTGCGCAGGATGCAAACACCCTCTCGGTTGACCAGTTGAACAACATGGCACTGAACGGTTCGATCACCTCAGTTTCCATTCCCGGGAACAACCCGATTGTCAGCTTCCAGGTTACCAACAAGGATACCGGAAAAGGGTTAAGGGGGTTAAAGTCATTCAACCTTGTAATTGCCCAGCTGAAAACAGCTGCAAGCGGGCCATCCTCCGAGTGGTTTAGCTATATGGTGACTGCTACATCCAGACCCGGAACCGACAGTGGTTACACTGTAATTGACAACGGTGATGGTTCCTACAGTGTCAAGTTCGGCAAGGATATCAAAGGTGGGACAGGCGGACTTGTCACCTATGACTCAGCCCTTACCCACAGGGTTATG
>JANNRW010000450.1:0-3903 GCA_031401815.1 Geobacteraceae bacterium
GGTTTAGCTTATAAGTTTCAGCATATTGCGGAACAAGCTCATTTGCCAGCAACGGTAAGAACCCGGCCTGTTTAAGGCCACAGGAAAGACCGCCAGCTCCGGCAAATAAATCAATACTTTTCATAGTCCTCTGTTACTTCCTTATCCTTTTCCGGATTTGTCTTTTCAAGCTGTGTGGCGACTATACACCAACTGAGATAACAGGTTCAATCTATGATAAGTGGTTTTGAAGTGGCGGTTCTCAAGTGGCGGGGTAATTCTTTCACTAGGTTGGTATCTGTGGTGTAAATAACGGAACCGCACTTGACCGGTCGGGCAGCTTTATCGCCCGGACACTGTCCAAATGAAAGTTGGGCATAATTCCCCCTCAAATGTGAATATATTAAGGGCAAATATTCCTAGATCTCTATGGGCAAATTTTCGAACGATTGAACGGCTTTCAAAAACTCCACCAAAGGCTTTTTAAGTGCTAGGTCACCTTCAGACTCGCAGATTCCTTCTAAGTTGTTTATGATTGTACACCAGCAAATCAAGTGATTTGCTCCTATTTGAGCAACAACAGGATACAAACTCCTGAAATTAGGTAGTTCGCGTACTGCAAATTCTTTTAAAAACATTGCGGATACACCAATGAAATCAGAAGCCTCAATATGTTCAATGATGCTAGAAATCTCGGTGATGGAATAAGTATGCTTAACTTCACCGCTTTCATTCATTTTCTCCCTAGATCCCCACATGAGAAAAATCCCTATAAACTTCAGAGCAGTGGTTTTTAGTTCCCGCTTTTTTGCTGACTCGTGAGCTTTCGTATAGTGATCTACGATCCAGGTAAACAGAACAACAAAGAAAATCCCATCCAGGCAGAATCCAAGCACTTCTGGCATAACATTGCCAGCTATCGGAACGTGATAGACCTTAAGCAAGTAGATGACAGCTAAAAACAGACTGCTAAAAATAGCGAGTACGACTGTCAAAAACATTTTCATACTGATACCTGTACCTGTTCTGCGACTAATGTGTGAGAGTACACCGGGTTCACCGGTGCTGCGCTTGTTTGGCAATCAGTCATCCTCCTTGATACATTCAGCTTCATACAATTTACAGAACTTACTCACCATACATGTTGCAGTTAGACCTGCTCGCTTTGCAAGGTTACTTCGGCATGAGCGCCCAGTAAAAGAAATAGGTTCCTTGCACATTACATGCGACAGGAATTTTTCTGATATTTCTTTTGCATCATTTTCTTCAAGCTTAAGGAAACGTCTTTCAAGAGAATCAATTCCTGATGGGAGTGAGATGACTTCAAGGTCATCGCTACCAAAACCTTCATCTAAAAGGTCATTAAAAAACGGTGTGCAGCCAGTCGTAATTACAGGTATCCCACTGAGTAAAGCCTCGACAACAACCATGGATACTGTTTCGCAGAGTGATGTCACAAAAAGAACGTCAAGAAATGGTGTTGGATGGCTCCTGCGTGCTAGTCTACTGTGATTATCTAAATCAAGAATAAGGCGATCTTTCCCTAGTGCCTTAAGCTCATTGATTTCGCTTGTACTTTCCTCCGGATATGTCCTCACAAGCAAGCGCACCGAATCAGGTAATTCTGAGGTTATTTCTTTTATTATCTGATACCCCTTGGGAACCGACAGTGAACCAACGTAACCAGCAAGTATCTCTCCTGATTTGATTCCAATTTGTGAGCGAAAAGACCTCCTTTCTTTGTTTGTGGTTGGCTTGAAAACATCTTCAGCAGCACCGTTTCTGATGACACTAACTTTATTTATTGGGACAGACCTTGACAGTTCTTCAATCATGAAGTCTGCTGGGACAATAATTCGGTCTGCGATGCTAAGTGAACGACAAGCAATTTCACGGAATGATTCACCTTTCTTTTTCTGCGAATCAAGATATGAGAGTCGAAGTTGATGGTGAACTATGCGACGGATATTAACATTTGCTTCTAGAGCATCAGCGTCTTCCTTGTGCTCTGGATTGAATGATATCAGCAAATCCGTTCCTGATTGGGGCGGCTGATAAGGGTTTCTTAGACCTGGCTGATGTAGTCTCTTTAGTCCTAACCTTTCAATGGTGAGCTGTTGTCGGAAATCCTGACCATAGCGCTGAGGCCATGCAGGTATAAGGGTGACTATACTCATATTACGAGCCTCATCTGTATTCCATTATTGTTGTCTCGACCTGGCAGGAGGGGAGCCTTACGGCTCCTCAGAACCGGCCTTGAAAGTTTCCCCTCTCATCCGGCTCAAGCACTCCAAAAAGCAATCCTTATTGGCTCCCCGCCCTCTGTATTTAACAACGGGGTAGCCGATGGGGACGTTAACTTACCAACCGACCACCCCTCTTGAAATTAACTTCTCAAGTATGCCCCTCAGGCTTACTCGTCGTCTCAGGTTTACTAAGCAGATGGCGCTTACGCTCCCTTCTGGGCGTAGACGGCAGGGGGAATCACTTGACAGCTTTTCGGTCAAGTGTATCTTCCTTGTTGGCTGCTATTGATTGCGTCTCTTGCAACTTGCCATTCTGAATCAAGTAAGCTTTTTGTGCTGTGTAGAAATCATTTAGCTTCTTCGTATGGAACAACTTCACCCAAACTAAAACAGCCACTGACTCTTGTGGAATATGGGTCACATGAGAATATCGTTGTTTAATCCCAGCCTCTACATAACTCCATTCCCATTCATTTTGCACGACGTCAGTAGTCAGTGCTTTATGTGGAAATTCGGTTGCCCCTGTTATCTCTTTACCACCAGCTTTTAATACGTCTTCCGGCTTTAAAAATCTTACTGACATTTTTAGTCTATGTACATAACATCGCAATAGTCCCTTATTTTCAACGATGCAAACCGGTTCCACTATGAGTGATCCATTTGCGTACCCAAACGTCTCTACACAAATTTGCAATTGAATTCTTGAGCACCATTCTCTTTTCCACAGGAATAGCCCACCGGCAGCAAGAATTGCAAAACCTTTGATAAAAGCCTCAACACCTTCAGCTGTTAATTTGAAAGACTCAGAGTCAAAAGACATTTCATCCTCCTGATGACCATCATAAGGCTGACCGGTCTCATTCCGGGGCGGTTGTGCCGCTTGTTGTACGCTTATATTTCATCGTTTTTTCACTCATATCTGTCAGGCTGCCACCCATCAAGATACTTGGCCGCAAGTTCGAGAGTGTCATCTGCATTCTTGGGTTTTGTCGCCCTTGCAGCCTCGATCCGCGACTTAAGCGTTGACTCCTCTCCATAAAGGTCAATGAGTGATTTCCACGCCAACCTGGGTGACTTTTTGACGGCACGACACCCATCCGTTTGTGACAATGTTTCACTCTTGGATGCCCGAAGCAGCGCAAGTGTCATTTCTGGATCTTCATCAATTAAGATTGGGGGATCTGATGGTTCTGCTAGTTGCTTTGCATGAATAAGAACCCATCGGAGTTTTGGTTCTCTGGCAAGAAATTCACTTGGGGCGGATAATACCTCTTCACGCCATGCTTTCTCATATTGAGCTGCCGCTGTTTCTGATACAAGCTTGTGACCCGCGCCTTCCCTATATCCAACTTGGTAGATAAGTTCCATCTTGGACGAAAGTGTCGTCAATTGGGGTAGTATTGATTCAACTGCTGCTTCGACGGCATTAGGATCTTTGAGTGATCTGAGAAGACGATACGTTACCCGTGAGACAACTAGCCATGTGTCCAGCTCAAATATTCCACGTTCTCGCTCAGGAAGGTCGGGAGAAAGGTTCAACAAGACCGTCACGCCTGGGACTACATGTTCGGGAGCAAATTGATCCTCGAAAGTTTCCAAGGAAGCGATGATTGAAGCGGCGCCGGCGCGCATGTCGGTGGCGGGGTAGATCAGCAACTGGTAGGCCAAGGGCGCCCAG
>JANNRW010000451.1:0-9959 GCA_031401815.1 Geobacteraceae bacterium
ATGAAGGATTTCACCAGCGGCAGCATTCCGCCTGTAGCCGACTCGATCGCTGCCCGGCGCTCTTTTGCACTCAGGAATTTTTTCAGATACTTCTTAGCCTTGGTCTTGTCACCTGCAATGTTTTCAGTCATGGAACAGAGCACTCCCACCGGCAATCCATTACGAAACCCGATCACGAGCTTTTCAATCTCCTCGCAGCGTTGTTTCTCTGTCCAGGTCTTGAAGAGGGCAGCGCCCAGGTCACTGCTTTGTGTAAACATGTTGTACTCCTGTTATAGATTTCTGGAAAAAGCATTTGCCACAGAGACACAGAGGCACGGAGATAAGCATACAAAAGGTTCAGCCAAGAAAGCGGTTAAATAGGGACCGTTCAGACGGATTTACAGCTGATTTATTCTAAGTCCGACAGACTCCCAGGTTATGTTTTGCATACAAAAAGCTCTGTGATTTCCTCTGTGTCTCCGTGTCTCTGTGGCTCAATGCCGCTTTCAGGTTCAAACCTCGGAAATATCCGCCCCGGTAATCTCCACGTCGGGCCACCCCTCATAAATCCAATCCTCCACCCTCTCCAGCTGGGAGCGTGCAATGACCTTGTCAGAGCTGACAGTCACAAACCCAAGCTGGGCAACTCGCGGATTGTCCTGGCGGTCTGTTTCGGCGCATGCCACATTAAAACGGTTTCTGGCGCGCTGCAAGATGCTCTTGATAATACCGCGCTTCTCTTTCAGAGTGAAAGAAGGGAGCGACAGATGAAGTTCAAGACAGTAAATGTGCATGGATACACCGGTATCAAGAGCCTTCTTCTTTCGTAAAGAGGATAAATGCCATGGCTGGCCGTTTATGGGATTCGCGCATGGCAAACTGCATACCATCGTACCTCCACCCCTTGCCAGTCCATTCATTCAGAATATCTTCCAGAATATCCTCTGACACTGTAGCAGTCTCGACAATTTTGTATTTAAGCATGCTTCTCCTCTTTTAACCACTGTTCAGGGCATAATACCCCTAAAGCCATCTGTTTTAAACAATATCATATCTCCCAGGGCCAGGCACCATGGCCCTCAGGTTTACCCCCATTAAGCGCGACAATACGATACGGCTCTGACTCGTAATGCTTGCTGAAATATGCAAGCGAAGACTGACGGCACTGAGCGAAACTGAGTTTGACCTCAATCGGTAGCGGAGTATCGCGCTTAGTGAGTATGAAGTCGATCTCCCGCTTGTCCTTGGTTCGCCAGTAGCGTACGCTTTCCATACCGAATCGCTTTATCAGCTCTGAAAATATGGCCGTTTCGAAGACATTGCCGATCAGCTCTTTTTGCAACCCTTTCAGCCAGAGCATCTGCATCAGTCCGGTATCATGAAAAAAGATCTTCGGCTGTTTGAAAAGTTCAGTCCGGATATTGCGGCTGAACGGTCTGACCAGACGGATGATGTAGGTGTTCTCCATGATGAAGAGGTACTTCTCAACTGTCTGTTTTGCCAGTCGGGCACTGTTTGCCAGTTCATCCACATTAAGCATGCTGCCGCTCTGACCGGCCAGTGCCTCAAGCAACCGGTTGTACTTGTCGATATCCTTGACGCCTGCCAGGTCACGAATATCCTTGCGAACGTAAGTGTCGATGATCTGCTGAAGATACTTTTCCTTCCGCTCTATTTCAGGAGTAAGGACAATGCGTGGATAACCGCCAAAGAGTGCAAACTCTCGAAAACATTCGCGCAATTCGTCATCTTTGAACAGAGTGCGCCCTTCTCCTTCCACGAATGTAACCCCCCGAAAACGGAGGAATTCCCGAAAAGAGAGCGGAAAGATTTCAAAGTTGATGGTACGGCCAACCAGGGAGTCACTGAATTTCTCGCGTATTGCAAAACTGGATGAACCGGAAACAATCAGTTTGATACCGCGATGGTGATCAGCCACGAGCTTCAGAAATGAGGATGGATTAGAAAGATACTGGATTTCATCTACGAAAACAAAGAGCGTTTCCTGTGCCGTACTGACAGGCATCCCCTGTTCAGCCAGATGGCGAAGGAACTCGTCAACCCCGGCATCCAGTATCCGGAGGTATCTGGAATCCTCCAGATCAATGTAGTAGACCGGTTTCCCGGCAGCAGCAAGTTGAGCTTTGAGATAATACAGGATGGAGGTCTTGCCTACCTGCCTGGCACCATGGAGAACTATGATTTCTCCGGATGAAAGCCAGGGGGTAATCTGTTCGACAACATCACGGAGATAGAGCATACATACAACCTCCAGAGTAGTTGCCTTACATATATATCATACTTAAATAAATATCAAGTTTACTTTAGGTTATAAATTTCAGCCAAGATTCCTGTGCTAACGTTACTGCGGTTGCCTCGCTTTGGCTCGTTTAGCCTTACGAATCGGCTTTTCAACATTCGTGCGATCAAGATAGCGATAGTAATCCTCTGTAAGCTCCTTCTCACGGAGCAGATCATCCTGGTCGACGACTAGCATCTCATCACTGTTCGTCTCAATAGGCAACTTGCTCTGCTGACTCTTCCGATTCTCTTTAGAAGAGTCTACCGTAGGAGTTTTCATTATTGTAATTGCGGTCGATGGATTATCTGTGTAAACGAGCGAGCCATCAGGAGCACTCCCCTGATAAACATGATCATCGCGCAACTGCGGCAGGATCCTGAAGTCATAGGCGGTTCTTAGTCGGCCAAAATGCTTGTCCTCATGAGCTGGGGAACGTACTGTATAGGCGATACGCTGATCCTGCTTAACCATAAATCCATATTCCCGACTGATTTCGATCCACTCCTGTTGACCATAATCAGGCAGCACTTCGACATAGGTGCCGTGTTCATAGCGCCGCAGCGACAACACCGTAGCTTCGACAGTAGTGGTTGGATACGTTACAGTTTTTTTCCTGCTCGCAGCTTCGCACGATTGTTCCCACATCAAGAGAAAAAACAGTAATATCAAGATTGTACGGAATGAATAATTGTAACTCATAGTCGCTGATCCTTGCAAATTATCCGGTAAAGCACCTGGTAAGGATGTGTGAAACGCTTAAATCCATCCTTATTGTCCGAGTAACCATTATCATTATCAGTATATCGGGAATCGACCGTACTCCGCTGATTATTAAAGATCCGTACACTCTGGACAGGCTTAAAGAGTAGTCGGGCGCAGTCCATGACCACCTGAGTTTCGTACTCTTCGCGACCGGAAGCAGCATAACTCTCCTTGGTCATCACGCGATAACGATTACGATTGATATAGATGACGCTTGCTGTGTCATAGTAATAATGGACTCCGTTCTCTGAAGCCAAATATTCCCAGTTGCGGCTTATTTCGTCATCACTCACCTCAGCCTTGCCCTGGTATTGTTGAGGTACTAACTCAGCTCGGTCAGTGAATTGTCTGTTGCCAGCCTCATCAGTCCACGAGTAGGTTTCGGCTCTGGCAGCAGTCACAAATCCCATAACTACGACAACCAGCACACCAGCAATCAGGATCATGCTTTTTACGTAATACTTATTTGTAGCTTTCATTACAGGCATAGAGTTCACCTCTGAGTTTACTCAGTTCGAAGGAAATGTTTGATAATCTTTCACTGAAATCATAATGATGCGTCGTGTACGCATTAGCCAAACCACAAACCTGATTCTGAAGGTTTGATAAGAGTCTTACCTTCACATAGCAGTCAAAGTATTTGTGCGAAGGGACAGGTAAACTGCTGAAGGCCGCATCCGCTCCATGCTTTTGTCTTTTGAGAGTTGCCAGATTATCAGCTAGATTTTCAGTAAGAAAATATGGTTGCGCATTCTGATACCATGTCATTTTGTAGCTGTAATTTTGACTAAGACAGGCATCGGTCATGCTGATCATCAGGTTGATCGCCGTTCCAAATTTGTCCTTGAAATCATTGTCGTTTCTTTCCGGTGTAACATTTACCTTCGAATTCTCTGTTGATCGCCGCATTTCCTCGGTATTTTCCGCAATAAACCGGTTATTTTTTGCATTATTCATTGAACAGGTCATGAAAACCCACATAAGAATAAGCAAAGACAGTACC
The DNA here is from genome assembly GCA_031401815.1 of Geobacteraceae bacterium. Classification (GTDB taxonomy): domain Bacteria; phylum Desulfobacterota; class Desulfuromonadia; order Geobacterales; family DSM-12255; genus JANNRW01. The sequence continues at coordinate 4,050 of JANNRW010000451.1, forward strand.
CGCACAATAAGTGAAGACGCCCTTCGGTCTATCAGATTCTTGTACCACGCATCAACTTCACGCACTTCGGAACGGAGCTTAACAAACTCCAGTCTTTCGATATCTTGCTTCCGAACCTTCGTTTGAAGATATTTTTTTATGGATATACCGCAGATAGCACACATCTCAGCCAAAGGCTGCTCACTGCCGCACTTCGAACAAATCATTCTCTCTCTATTTTGAATAATATCCACTCCGGAACGCTGTGGTAATAAATTGAAAATATTGCCGCAGCGGGCGCATGTAAACTGTTGGTCCAGATTTGGCACAGTATTTTCATCTATGTTGACTTTTGTAGAACAGACTGGACATTCGATTTTCATACTAATGCCTTGCAAAATGAATTGGATTCACTACTACTTATTCAGATCAATGATTGAGTCGGGATAAGTCGCCACCTGAACTGCATGTAATACTGCTTTGCCGTTTTTGTCCGAACCGTTCATTTCGTTGCCTTTGATATATACATCCTTTTTGTCATGCAGGCCAAACTGGCCAGAACCTTCGACAAATTTGTAATCTTCAAACAATAAGTGATTGCCGTTATAAGTACCGCGAATAGCCAAGCGATAGCGGGGTATTGTCTCGATCCAATCCATGTATCCCTCGAGCCTGCCCCGATCAGTAGATTCAATGACTAACAAAAAAGGGTGCTTTTTGCCGCGAAACGACATTTCACCCTGCCAGGTACTTGGCTTAAGCAAATACCCCTTGTTAAGCTGCCAATCGTAACCAAATCTGACCCAGACGGATAGTACTACAAGTAAAGAAATACCTAATAAATACCTATTTACAAGCAGCTTCCCTGGATGCGGTTTTTCTGCGGTCTTAGCAAGCTCTGCATTTTGAACGGATTCATTGTCAATGGCTCTCCGAGCCTGTCTGTCAAGATACTTTGCATAAACGAGCCCACATTGAGGGCAGATGTCTCCTTCTCCATGGATACCGATAAAAACTCCGCACGAAGGGCATCTATCAGCCTTTATAGTTGATACCGGCTCCTGATTTGAATAAACAGGAAACTTTCGTTGACAGCTCTTGCAAGTTGCTTCAACACCGTCTTTCGGGATCTTTACGTCGCCGACATCTTTACTGGATTTACAATAAGGGCAAGTAATAACCATTTATTACCTCTGCCTCTGAAATTGACTCTGGAGGGGGACGAGAAATCACTTGTGTCGGAGAACTTAATAATATTGCTTTATATTTCCCGCAAGGGAACAAAATTTAGTTACGTTCATTGCAATTTTCAAAAAAACTGTTTCGAGTTGATTTTTTTCAACAAAAAAACCGCTCAATCATTAAATATCCTGATTAAAGCGGCTTTTCTTTATCTATGGAATGGAATTACCATTATTGCCCTCATTAAAACATCAATACGCTATTAAAATCCTCCAAATTATGAAGAGTTAGTACGCTAATGACAGATAAAAGTCAATCACCTTTTCTTTTGTCGGGAGAAACCGGCAATTAATCGTTACTTCAATATTTGCATTAGAATCAGCAGAGTCCGGTTAGGTTTTTGCACCAACAATGCATTAGAATATAAAATATTGGCTTATAAGTGCCCTTTTCCTCAAACCAGATTCCTGTGCGCCTTGCGCAGCACCTCCCTGCATATCTCAAGTTCTGCCTCGGCTATGCCATCTGTGGCAGTAGTCAGCACCTTTTGCACAATTTCGATAATCTTCCCCATAACCACTCTCCCCTTTTCTGTCAGGCAGACAATTTTCTCGCGCGCATCAGTTGACCCCGGAATCCGGGTAATCAGACCCTGCTCTTCGATATTTGCCACAAGCCTTGCTACAGTTGTCTTGTCCTTGTTCAGGGTTTCGGAAAAAACGTATTGAGGTTGACCATTATATGTCCAGACATGGATCAGGATTGACCACTGCTCGGCACTGATGGCATACCCCTGACTTGCCAGTTCCTGGCTGATACGTCTAAGGATTACGCGGGAGAGCTGGGTGGTCAGATGTCCCAGTGAATTGTCGAGTGAGTAGGCGGGGGTCTTGTTATTCATGATCAATGTGAAAAAAGCACCGGCAAGGTCATATGCTCAAGCAGATATTTAGCCACCGGCCCCATCTTCACCCGACTCCGGGAGAAGATGAATACAGCACCAGTGACAATAAGATCGCAACCATTTTCCCAGCCGTAGTTCATCAGAATATTTGCAACAGAGATGTCGCCTGTTATCAGGTTTTCCGGAACAACTCTGACTCCGCTCCGGACAAGGTGATCTGCTACATCCATGATACTCTTGTTGCTGACTATCTGATCCTCTCCGCTTTGATGTATCGCAAGTGCATGTACATTTCCGGCATTCACCAGAAAAGGGATGGCGTCGTGCACTGCTCTGGCCGCCCCCCTCCCCGGTCTCCATGAAACAATTACCCGCTCGCCAATAGTATCAAATCTCCCTGCGTACGGCACCACAAGCACCGGTCGCCCGGAACCGAGTATCACCTGCTCCGGAAAGTCACGGATCAGATCAGCCCCCTCCTTGATTCTTGTATCCGGCTGCCCGAGAATAACCAGATCATGAAAGTGGGCATAATAGTTCATCACCTCGGAAGCGGCAGCTCCAACCGGATTGCTCTCTACCGGAAACCAGTCAGCATCAATACTGTTTTCAGCTGTTTTCAGCCGAAACAGCTTCTCTGCGTCGACTACTTTTTTCCTGTCCTCTTCACTGTAAGGCTTGTACCGGGCATGGGTGACAAGATAAATCCCTTTGAGACGAGCCTTGTGCTTTCCGGCAAGCTTGATTGCCAGTTCAAGACGGTGGTCACTCTGGGGGGTGTTATCTACATGTACGAGTATATCCTTGAAAAACATGGCTGAAACTCCTTATTCGTAACTTCTCACCTTGAATGCTGTCAGTTATTCTACCTTCAGCCTTCTACCTTCTACCTTCAGCCCCGAGCCCCGAGCCCTGAGCCCTGAGCCCTCAGCCCTCAGCCCTGAGCCCTGAGCCCTCAGCCCTCAGCCCTGACTCTTTCTCACTCGACAGCTCGCCCGAAACCGAGATAACTCTCAATGACTCGCGGGTTATTTGCCAACTCCCTGCTTGGCCCTTCCAGTGCAATCTCTCCGTTCTCAAGCACATATCCATAATCAGAAATCTGCAGTGCCGCCCTGGCATTCTGCTCGATCAGGAGAATACTGACCCCGGTTGATCGCAGCTCGCTGATATTGTGCAGAATCTCCCTGACGATAATCGGTGCCAGCCCGAGACTGGGCTCATCCAGCATCAAGAGTGTCGGTCTGCTCATAAGTGCTCTTCCCAGAGCAAGCATCTGACGCTCCCCTCCGGACAGACTTCCGGCAAACTGCTGGCGACGCTCTTTCAATCTTGGGAAAAGCGTGAAAACATTTTCCAGACTCTCCTTTATCCCCTTGTCACCCCGGCGGTACCGGATAAAGGCTCCAAGTTCCAGATTATCTGCTACTGTCATCTGAGCAAACAGTTCCCTTGTTTCTGGCACCAGGCAGAGCCCCTGGGCTACCCTCTGCTCAATATTAAGTCTGGTTATATCCTTGCCGCAGAACTCGATACTTCCTGTTGAAGCAAGCACCCCCATGAGTGCATTCAAAAGTGTCGATTTCCCTGCCCCGTTCGGACCGATAACAGTTACAATGGTGCCTTGATCAACATTCAATGAGGCACTGTAGACTGCTTCCACCTTGCCATATTTCACATTCAGATCGCGTACCGTAAGGAGTCGCTGAGCCATTATACACCCCCAAGATATGCTTCAAGCACGGCAGGGTTCTCTCTGATCTCGGCCGGAAGCCCTTCGGCCAGCTTTTTGCCGAACTCCATTACCACAACCCGGTCAACAAGATTCATCAGAAACTCCATATCATGTTCAACTATGAGCACGGTCAATCCCTCACCACGCAGACTTTGCAACAGCTTTGCCAGCTCCTGCTTCTCCAGATATCTAAGACCTGCGGCAGGCTCATCAAGCAGTAGCAGAACCGGGTCTGCACAAAGAGCACGAGCAATCTCCACAATCCGCTGCTTGCCAAGGGAGAGACTCCCGGCAGGTAGATACATGCTCTCTTCAAGTCCTACCCTTTTCAGCTGTCTGGCAGCCTCTGCGGCCAGACGCCCCTCGGTTGAGCGATTCAGCCGGAAGCCTGCGGCAAACACTCCGTCACTGGTACGCAGATATGCTCCCAGCATCACGTTTTCCAGAACTGTCATTCCGTGAATCAGCCTTACATGTTGAAATGTCCTGCTGATCCCCCGTCTTGCAATCTGTGATGGACGAAGCCCGCTTATCACCTCTGTGCCAAAGTGGATCACCCCTTCGGTGCGGGGGAGCTCGCCGCTGATCAGGTTGAACATGGTAGACTTCCCTGCTCCATTTGGGCCGATAAGTCCGACAATTTCGCTGGCTTTTACGTCAAAGCTGATGTTTTTAACCGCTACAAGGCCACCAAACTCTTTTCTTATCCCGTCAATCCGGAGCAGCTGTTCACCTGGAGCTGGCTGAGGGCGGTTTGACAGGTCAGAGCTCACACCGATCAGCTTGTCGGGTCTTGGTGGCAGAAATCGTTCGACAAACGCCCATATCCCGCCGCGCATCCATTGCAGAACAATAACTATCAGGATACCGAAAACAATAACTTCAAAATTACCGGTCTGGCTTATGAGCTTTGGGAGGATCCCCTGCAGGATGGTCTTCAAAAGGGTGATAACGGTCGCTCCAACCACAGAGCCCCAGACACTGAACGGCCCGCCAATTGTTATCATGAAAAGAAATTCTATCCCCTGATGAAGTCCGAAAGGAGATGGATTCACAAAACGCTGCATATGGGCATAGAGCCAACCCGCCAGACAGGCAAGGACAGCTGAGTAGACAAAGACCATGTTTTTGAGACGGATGCCATTGGCGCCAAATGCCTCGGCCATCGCCACCCCACCCTTGAGCGCCCTTATTGCCCGCCCTTCCCGTGAATCGAGCAGATTGGTTGTTACCCAGATAGCAGCCAGGCAGGCTGACCAGATCAGATAGTAAAATATCTTTTCGTTTTTCAGCTCATGCCCGAATATCGAGAGCGCCGGAACATCTGTAAGCCCTGTATGCCCTCCAAGTGCCGGGATTGTCCCGAAAAGAAAATAGAGACTTATCCCCCAGGCAATGGTAGCCAGAGGGAGATAGTGTCCACCCATCCGGAGGGTGATTGCGCCGAGCAGAAAGCCTATCGCAAGGGTCAGGGCAATTGCAACAAGGAGTGTCAGCCAGGGAGACCAGGAAAAATTTATGGTAAGGATTGCTGTTGTATATGCTCCAAGCCCCATGAAGGCAGCCTGTCCAAACGATGTCAGCCCTGTCACCCCGGTCAGGAGCACAAGACCAAGGGCAACCATGCTGTAAAGTCCAACATAGGTTCCCATGGTAAGATAAAATGGGGGGAACAGGGGGAGGAGCAGCAAGAACAAAAGGAACAGTGCCAACCCGATACGGCGCATCAGTGTTCTTCCTCTTCGTAGTGAACGCTGGAGAGCGAACGCCACAGTAAAATTGGGATTACCATCGTAAAGACAATCACATCTTTATAAGCACTCAGCCAGAATGATGAAAATGATTCGGCAAAGCCTACCATCAGGGCGCCTGCAGCTGCCAGCGGGTAGCTTGACATACCGCCGACTATTGCGCCGACAACACCTTTAAGCCCGATCAGAAAACCGGAGTCATAATATACCGTTGTAACCGGCCCTATCAGTATCCCTGAAAGGCAGCCGATAGCAGCAGCCAGGGCAAAAGTAAGAGTACCTGCCAGATCAGGGCTTATACCGACAAGACGGGCACCTTTACGGTTAAATGCAACAGCCCTCAGAGCCTTGCCATACAT
>JANNRW010000452.1:0-9391 GCA_031401815.1 Geobacteraceae bacterium
GGCTGCCAAGAGCATCTCCATTGCCCGCTCGATCTGCCTTGGATGCCCTTCAACAGTAGGTTTGTAGCTTCTCAGCTCTATGGTCTCCGGGTACTTGAATTCAGTCTGGGCAATCTGCACATCTTTCGGTATATCAACCAGTACAGGGCCTGGACGGCCAGTACGGGCTATATAGAAAGCTTTTTTCAGAATTGTCGCCAGATCCTTTACATCCTTAACCAGAAAATTGTGTTTTGTGCAAGGACGGGTAATGCCGATGATATCAACCTCCTGAAAGGCATCGTTGCCGATCAGCGGCGTAGGAACCTGACCCGTAATGATAACCAGAGGTATTGAATCCATGTACGCAGTGGCAATACCGGTTACCGTATTGGTTGCACCGGGGCCAGAGGTGGCGATCATTACCCCCACCTTCCCGGTTGCCCGGGCATAACCGTCAGCCGCATGAGTCCCCGCCTGCTCGTGACGGGGCAGAATATGCCTGATCTCCTTGAAGCTGTATAGTTCATCGTAAATATTTATGACCGTGCCACCAGGATAACCGAAAACAAGATCGACACCTTCCCGCTTGAGGCACTCAAAAAGTATTCTTGCACCATTCATTTTCATATATTTTCCTCCCGTATCAGGGAAATCGTCTTTTTTTATGCCCCACATAAACGGCAATTTTTCGCAAGATCAAGGCTGTCGAAGGATTGCGCGGAGGCGTAGCAGCGCTACGCCGCACAAGCGATCCTGAAGACTTACGCAGATATTGCGGAAAAGTGACGTTTACCAAGCTACTCGGTAACTGCTCCGGTATGTGCTGACGTCACCACCTTCGCATACCTTGCCAGCCAGCCGGTCTTGATTTTCGGTTCAGGCCTGTGCCATTTTGACCAGCGCTCATCCAGAATCGATGTGCTCACAAGAAGTTCCAGCTTTCTGTTCGGAATGTCGAGACGGATTCTGTCCCCCTCCTCGACCAAAGCAATAGGCCCACCTTCAGCTGCCTCTGGAGAGATATGTCCAATACAGGGGCCACGGGTTCCACCGGAGAAACGACCGTCCGTAACCAGGGCAACCGAATCACCCAGCCCCATCCCCATGATAGCCGCAGTAGGAGCGAGCATTTCCCGCATCCCTGGCCCACCCTTTGGCCCTTCATACCGGATAACCACAACATCGCCGGATTTGATCCGCCCCTCCATGATAGCTGCCATGGCAAGCTCCTCGGAATCAAAGCAGCGGGCAAGCCCCTCGAACTGCATCATCTGGGCAGAAACCCCGGACTGTTTGACAACTGCCCCCTTCGGCGCAAGATTGCCAAAGAGGACAGCGATACCTCCTTCAATTTTCACCGGATTATCAAGTGACCTGATAACTGTTTCATCAACATTTTCTACACTGGCGGCAATTTGCAATGTCGATAAGCCAAAAACCGTCGGATTATCCTTGATCTTGCTCCCCAGCTGTTTCAGCACACCCGCAACCCCGCCTGCAACATCCAGGTCTTCCATGAAGTGCTCTCCGGCAGGATTCATGGATGCAAGCTGCGGTGTCTCTTTGGCAAGTTCGTCAAAGAGTTCCAGAGGGAGTTCCACCCCGGCATCCCGCGCAATCGCCAAGAGGTGCAGCACAGTATTGGAAGAGCCGCCTAAAGCCAGATCCACCCGGATGGCATTCTCAAATGCAGCACGAGTCATGATACTGCGCGGCGTTACATTATTCTGCACCAGTTCAACTATCTTCTCACCCGAAGCATAAGCTATCCGTCTCTTCAGAGCAGACACCGCCAGCGCCGTACCGCAACGTGGCAAGCTCATCCCGAGGGTCTCGGTCAGAATCGCCATGGTATTGGCAGTAAAGAGCCCCTGGCAGGAGCCCATGCCCGGACAGGCGTTATCCTCGCAGACCTGCAACTCCTTTGCATCAATTACACCGGCTTTGTAACGAGCCATTGCCTCGAACGTATCGGTTACAAAGGAGTACTTTCGTCCGGCCTCACCCCGGCCGCTCATCATAGGCCCTGCGGTAACCACAATACAGGGGATATCAAGCCTGGCGGCAGCCATCAGCATGCCGGGGGTAATCTTGTCGCAGTTGGTAAGGAGCACCAGGCCATCCAACCGATGCGCTTCGGCCACTGATTCGACCATATCCGCGATAAGTTCACGGGTCGGCAGAGAGTAATGCATCCCTTTATGCCCCATGGCGATGCCGTCACAAACACCCGGAATCCCGAAAAAGAGCGCATATCCGCCGCCGGAGTGAACCCCCTTTTCGATAAACCGCTCCAGATCACGCATCCCTACATGGCCGGGGATCAGATCGGTAAAGCTGGTGGCAACGCCGATGAACGGTTTGTCAAAGGCGCTGTCAGGCATGCCGGTTCCTTTCAAAAGAGCACGGTGCGGCGTTCTTTCCAGACCTTTTTTGATGGTATCGCTGCGCATAGCTGTTTCTCCGTCCCGCAATTATTTTCCAACAAAAAGTTCAGTTTCGTGAAAACTGTTGTAAGCATCACGGAAACTGAAGCTTTTCAGATATGTTAGGGGAAAATAGTGAACGAACAAGATAATACAAATAGCTACAAGCTGTCAACAGATTCGGGAGGAAGGTTGTTAGATAAAGCAGTTTCACCGCTCAGGCTTTATCACCTTCCGACCTGAACTCATCTCTTCTCACCGAACAGACTCAAGGAACATAAATGGGTACTCTTCTGCGCTCAGCCCGGCAATGCAAAAAAAAGGGGCTGACATCGTCAGCCCCTTCCTTGTAAAGCTCTCCATCATGCCGTGGACTTATAAGAACCTCTGGGCGAGTTCTTAATAGGTGGAGGTCTGGAAGCCGCTTCAGGCAGATCCCGCTTACTGAGGGCAGCACACCACGGCTGGAAAAGACCCCCGGTTTATAAAATATTCCGCCAGGGTTTTGCAGTTACACGAGCATGACAGAGAGCAATATGTAGCTATGTTGATTCTAAAGAGCTGCTTCTCAGAAATCAAGAGCTTTTCTTCGCACTGAAACCAAGATATTCGTTCAGCCGTCCCAGTTCAGACATCAGCTGCTCAAACCCGGCAAAAGTGAGCGACTGGGGGCCGTCTGACAGCGCCTTTTCCGGTTCAGGATGAACTTCCACCAGAATTCCGTGAGCGCCGGAAACAAGGGCAGCTTTTGACATTGGGGGGACAAGGCTCCGTTTGCCAGTGGCATGGGAAGGATCGACCATCACCGGCAGATGGGAAATCTCCTTTATGAGCGGGACAATGGAGAGATCCAGAGTGTTGCGCGTGGCGGTCTCGAAGGTGCGGATTCCACGCTCGCAGAGTATAACATTGGGGTTCCCCTCTGCCAGGATATACTCCGCAGCGGCCAGGAACTCCTCCAGAGTCGCGCTCATGCCACGTTTGAGGAGCACCGGTTTTTTACATCTCCCCACTTCGCGAAGCAGGTCAAAATTCTGCATGTTCCGGGCACCGATCTGGAGCAGATCAGCTGCTTCTGCGACAAGTGCAACCGTGTCAGGACTCATGACTTCGGTTACGATGGGGAGACCGGTCTCTTCTCTCGCCAGAACGAGCAGCTTCAACCCCTCCTCCCTTAACCCCTGGAAAGTATGGGGCCCGGTTCTGGGTTTGAAAGCTCCGCCCCGCAGAAGGTCTGCGCCTGCTTTTTTGACCGCCGAAGCGGTCTTCAGGATCTGTTCTCTACTCTCTACAGCACAGGGGCCTGCCACGACTACCGGCTTTTTCCCCTCACCGATCTCTACGCCACGAACCTTTACAATCGTATTTTTCGGATGAAAATCCCTGGAGACCAGTTTGTAAGGTTTGGAAACATGGATAACCTGACTGACTCCCGGAAGGTCGCGGATTGTGGTGTCGTCCACATAACCTTTGTTGCCAAGAACACCGATGGCAGTTCGTTCACTCCCCGGAATCGGGGCTGCAATAAGACCCATGGCTTCTATTGCTTTCGTTACTGCTGCAATCTGCTTGTCACCTGCCTTGTGATGCATGACTATGAGCATTGAAAGCTCCTTTTTGACTGATTTTGGCAACAATAGCAGGCATAACAATGCCGGTCAACTTTTCTGCCTAATTCATGATATGCGGTGTTTTTTTATGAGGGATGTGATATGGTTTTGAAAATTGAAGCAATGAAGTTCAGAGTATAAGGAGACTGTGTCATGAACTGTCATGTTCAGATAAATCCCCGTATCTGCAACGGGAAACCGGTAATAACCGGAACACGCATCCCTGTTTCGGTTATCCTTGATCAGATGGCTGTTTTGGGTTCGGTTGAAAATATCCTGGAATTCTATCCTGAACTGAGCCGTGAACAGGTTGTAGGTACACTTCAGTACTGTCATTCGCTTATTGAGCACACCGAGTTCGAATTTCTGGCAGCATGAACTTCCTCCTTGATCAGATGTTTGATCGCCGAATACTTGCAGCATTGCGCGAACAGGGCTTCAATGTAGTGTCTGTTTCAGAAATAGGCATGGCCACTTCTGATGATGCCGAAATAATGCAATGGTCTATTAACAACGAACGAACCGTCATCACTTTAGATGAGCACTTTGGCGACTGGACGGTATTACCTCTTACACAACATCATGGCGTTATCCGCCTTAAAGTCAATCCAGCCACAACAGAGCTTACCCTCGATCTCCTTCTTCCGTTTCTTGAACACCATTCCAATAGAGACTTCAGTAATTGCCTGGTCATTGTTCGAACAACCGGAATAAGATGGATTATGACGGCATGAACCTTCTGTTATGAGATTGCATTATCGGTGCATTCAAGTAAAATGCCCCTCAAAAGGAGCTTCCCATGCACCTGAAAGATGAACAGATCAACCGCCTTGGCGAAAAGATTCTTAATGATCTCTCTACTGCCGGACAAATTCTACTTAAAAAAGACCGGGGTGCTGCACTTAATGCCGTAAAAGCAGCAATTGCAGCTGATCTTCAGGCAGAAGCAGCCCTGGATCGCGATACAGAGCGGGTCTTGACGGAAAATCTTGCCGCACTGGGGCGGGGTGCAGCAGAGATTGACCGGCAGAAGATGTTCCGGATGATCAAGGCAAAGCTGGCGAAAGATCGAAATATGGTGCTTTGAGGCAGGAGTCAGGGGTCAGTATTCAGTATTCAGGAATGCGATTACCTTCTGACTACTGACCCCTGACTCCTGACTACTTCTTCTAACTAATAAAAGGATTATCCATGCAGATATCTGAAGACCGTATCTCCCATATTGCTCACCGGGTGATGGACAAGCTCTGGCAGGACGATCTTGCGGATTTTCCGGAAGAGAGCCGTGCCTTGCAGATGGTCAAGAACTCCATCACAGCCTTTTTTTCCATAGCAGATGAAATTGACGAGGCTGTTCGCAAAAAGCTTGCTTCCTACGGTCAATCCAAGCTCCCAGGCAGCCGCGAATGGGAAGTTCTTTACCGGAAGTTCTACGAAGAAGAGGTTGCGAAAAGGAAATGATGATGGCTGCGCAAGTTATCAACAAAAATCCCCTCCCCTCTGGCGGGGGAGGGTCAGGGTGGGGGGGATGTTGCCATGATATCAGCAGATAGCAGCTTCACCCACCCCCTGACCCCCTCCCGTCAAGGGAGGGGGAAAAGGCTTTTTGTCCTGGCTGGAATGTTTATACTTTCGATACTCTGCGGCTGCACAACAACCCGTGTCACCGCATCCAGGGCTTTTGCTGTCGCGCAAAATCAGACCATGCTCCCCATTCTCCCATTTTCCACTATTTTAGTCCCTGACACCTTTTCTGAAACAGTATTCAATGATTTTGTCGACACAATGAATGACAACCTCACAAAAACACCCTTCAACTGGTTTGGCATCATCAAGGAGGAGCTGGCCGAGGTGGAACGGATACTCCCGTCGACTCATCTCTATCTGTCGGGTGAGATATGGAGTTATCTGGAGAACGCAGGTTGCTGCTCTACCGAAATCAGCGTCAAGTCAAGGCTTCGTATCTACCGGGTCATGTCTCGTGAACTTCTCTGGGAAGCCGAGATACCGCTCGACTCTTTTTTCGAGCATGACTATTCAACTCTTGAGATCGAGCGTGAAAAGCTTGCAAAGCAGCTCGCCGCAACCTTGACAAAAGAGCTGCTCAAGGGACTTTCGACTGTTAAACGTATCCAGGTAGAGTAGAGGGCACTTTTTTTATGCAGACCCCTTGATTTTTGCCGAGAGGCTGTTTATATTGCATACAAGTTAGCACTCAGAACTCTTGAGTGCTAATTTTTTGGTGTTAACCAGTTTAATTCACTTAAAGAGAGGAGAAAGAAAAGTATGAAACTCAGACCGCTGCAAGACCGTATCATTGTTAAGAGACTTGAAGAAGAGACCATGACAGCCGGTGGGATCTTCATCCCGGAGACAGCCAAGGAGAAGCCCCAGAAAGGTGAAGTCATAGCTGTTGGCAATGGCAAGAAGACCGAAGATGGCAAAATTATCCCTGTTGACGTCAAGACCGGTGACAAGGTTCTGTTCGGCAAATATGCCGGCACCGAAATCAAGGTTGAAGGTCAGGAGTATCTTATTATGAGAGAGGACGACATCCTCGGCATAATGGAATAGGGCGGCTTCGCCAAATGTCCATCTGCGGCGTTCGCGCAGCGGGACGGAACGCTCAACGTACCTTCCAGGTACGCCTCGCGCCCCTTCCCTTGCGCTGCCTTGCAGCTGGAGCATTTTGCTGTGCCGCAAAAAACCACAACTTAAAGAGTTAACCAATATCCAGGAGGAATAAACATGGGCGCAAAACTTATAAAATTTGACCAGGAAGGGCGTAATGCCATTCTTAAGGGGGTTAATACCCTTGCTGATGCAGTTAAAGTCACACTCGGCCCCAAGGGTCGCAACGTAATCATCGACAAGTCATTCGGTTCGCCTCTCATCACCAAGGACGGCGTGACTGTTGCCAAAGAGATCGAGCTGGAGGACAAGTTCGAGAACATGGGCGCACAGCTGGTGAAGGAAGTTGCAAGCAAGACTTCCGACGTTGCCGGTGACGGCACCACCACTGCTACCGTACTGGCTCAGGCCATTTATCGTCAGGGTTCGAAGCTGGTTGCAGCAGGTCACAATCCGATGGAACTCAAGCGCGGTATCGACAAGGCTGTTGAAGCTCTCGTTGCTGAACTCAAAGCCATTTCAAAGCCGATAAAAGATCACAAGGAGATCGCCCAGGTAGGGACTATCTCAGCCAACAACGACAAGACCATCGGCGATATCATTGCCGAGGCAATGGAGAAGGTCGGCAAGGAAGGGGTTATCACTGTCGAGGAAGCAAAGGCGATGGAGACAACTCTTGAGACCGTTGAAGGGATGCAGTTTGATCGCGGTTACCTCTCCCCCTACTTTGTCACAGATCCCGAGCGGATGGAGTGCTCCCTTGAAAACGTCAACATCCTGATCCACGACAAGAAGATCACCAGCATGAAGGATCTTCTCCCGGTACTTGAGCAGACAGCCAAATCCGGTCGTCCGCTGCTCATTATCGCCGAGGACATCGAAGGCGAAGCGCTGGCTACTCTCGTTGTCAACAAGCTGCGCGGCGTGCTGAACATCTGCGCTGTCAAGGCTCCCGGTTTCGGTGATCGCCGCAAGGCCATGCTGGAAGATATAGCTGTCCTTACAGGCGGCACGGTTATCTCGGAAGAGACCGGCTTCAAACTTGAGAACACCACATTTGATCAGCTCGGCCAGGCCAAGCGGATTACCATTGACAAGGACAATACCACCATCATTGACGGCTCGGGTAAGGAAGCAGAAATTGCCGGTCGCGTCAAGATGATCCGCGCCCAGGCTGAAGAGACCTCCAGCGATTACGACCGCGAGAAGCTTCAGGAGCGTCTTGCCAAGCTTGTTGGTGGCGTTGCAGTTATCAAGGTCGGCGCAGCAACAGAAACAGAGATGAAAGAGAAAAAAGCCCGCGTTGAAGATGCATTACACGCAACACGCGCGGCTGTTGACGAAGGTGTTGTTCCTGGAGGTGGCGTTGCCTATATCCGCGCAATGCACGTTCTTGACAACATTACCCTCTCCACCGAGCAGCAGTTTGGCGTCAATGTCATCAAGGGCTCTCTTGAGGCACCGATCCGTCAGATCGCCCAGAACGCCGGAGTTGACGGCTCCATCGTCCTCGACAAGGTTCGTAACGGTGAAGGCTCCTTTGGCTACGATGCAGCCGATGATGTCTATACCGACATGATAGCAGCCGGAATCATCGACCCGACCAAGGTCGTACGCTGCGCAATCCAGAATGCAGCTTCCGTGGCCAGCCTCATGCTGACTACCGAAGCCATGATTGCCGAGAAGCCCAAAGAAGATGGCGGCGGCATGGGTGGCGGAATGGGTGGTGGCGGAATGGGCGGAATGGGTGGAATGGGCGGAATGATGTAAACCGGAAGACCGGAAGGTCGGAGGGTCGGAAGGTTAGAGGGTTGGCCGACCCTCCAGCCCTCCAGCCCTCCAGCCTTCCAATCACCCTACTTTTTTAAATACTGCTTTTAGTTCGTTTATTGTATACGGCTTCTGTATGAACCCGGTCAACCCCTTCCCTGCAAATTTCTGCGTCACCTCCTGTTCATTGTAACCGCTTGACATGATGATTTTGAGTTCGGGATTTATACGTCTTAACTCACGGAAGGTCTCCTCGCCGTTCAAATGCGGCATGGTCAGATCAAGCAGTACATGGCTGATATTTCTGTTTGCCTTGTAAACTGATAAAGCCTCTACGCCGTCTTCCGCCAGCAAAACTTCAAATCCGAGCAGTTGCAGCATCTGCTTGCCTATGGCTCTTACTGTCTCTTCATCATCTACCAGCAACACCCTGCCACTCCCATGCCAGCCATCGGTTACAGAACCTCCGGTATCTTTTTCAAGTCTCACATCCGAAGCAGGGAGAAGCACCTTGAAAGTAGTCCCTTTTCCAGGTTCAGAGTAAATCTTGATAGCTCCCTTATGCCCTCGGACAATCCCGAGCACAGCCGCCATGCCGAGCCCTCTGCCGGTAAATTTAGTAGTAAAAAACGGATCAAAGACACGGGTCTCTGTTTCGCGGCTCATCCCGCAACCGGTATCTGCAACTTCAAGGGATACATAAAGACCTTCAGGGAGGCATTCATCAAGGCAGACAGTTTGCAGATAGGAACGATCACAATCAATAGCTCCGGTTGTCAGTGCAATTACACCACTTCTGTCGCCAATAGCTTCGGAAGCATTGATCACCAGATTCATGATGACCTGCCTCAGCTGGGTCGCATCGGCCTTCACAGCAGGGAGCTCCTTGCCGAAATTGAAGCGAAGGATGGCTTTCTTTGAAATCGAAACCTCCAGCATATGGATCATCTCTTCGACGAGTTGACTCAGATC
>JANNRW010000453.1:0-1776 GCA_031401815.1 Geobacteraceae bacterium
CACGGCGCCTATATTGGGAAAGAACAGTTGCCGTGGCTCACTACCGACTACGTTTTATCAATGTTTTCTGCCGATGCAGAGCAGGCCCGGAAGGCGTATGATTCGTTTGCGCAGGATGGAGTTGGTGAAGGGAAACGTAATAAAAACTAGGGACACTGCCCATATTATTGAGGCGATCCAACGGTAAACCGGGGAGTGTCCCTAGTTTCCACCGCCAGCACCAGAACAACCAACACATCATCTTCGACAGTATAAACCAGACGGTAGCCCTGTTTTTTTAGTTTGATTTTGTAACAGTTGTTGAGATCACCGTAGAGTCGTGATCCGGGCAGATGAGGCTGCTCCCAAAAAAGCTTTATCACTCAACAGGTAACAACTATGCGGGAGTCCCCGGAATAGATTGGTAATCAACAATCAAATCTCAAATTCCAGCTTTACAGGCACGTTAAATATAGCTAGAATAAACTATAATAAAAGTGCAGCACGGAGGTCAGACAAATGCAAACAGTGAGTATGTTTCAGGCCAAAACGTCATTATCCAAGCTCGTAGAAGCGGTTGAATGTGGCAAGGAGAAGGAAATTGTAATTTCCCGTCATGGTTTGTCCGTTGCCAAGCTTGTCAGCGTTGCTCGTCAACCGGTACAACAAAGAATAGGGGTTGCCAAGGGACGCTTTACTGTGCCTGATGATATTGATGCATCCAATGAGTTGATTGCCAAAATGTTTGCAGGAGAAATGGCATGAGGCTTCTACTGGACACCCATATCGCCTTGTGGGCCATAACGGATAGCTCCGCTCTTCCGGCGGAAGCCCGCCGGTACATCCTTGCTCCACAAAACGAGCTATTCATAAGCGCCGCCTCAATCTGGGAAATATCAATCAAACATGGTTTAGGGCGAGGAAATATGCCGGTTTCCGGAGGAGAGGCAGCTGAATATTTTGCTCAGGCCGGCTATATGACTCTGGACATCAGCACGCAGCATGCCGTGTATGTTGAGGGGCTGCCGCCTCACCATGCTGACCCCTTTGATCGTATGCTGGTTGCTCAGGCACTATCCGAACCGATGCGTTTATTGACACATGACAAGGCACTTTCCGCCTACAGTGACACAGTCATTCTGGTTTGATCGACGGTCTGTTTCAAAGAAAGAAATATTCAGGGGGTATAATACCGATAACTATTTCATCTATATGCCGCCTACGTTACCGTAACTTTCATCAATGCAATGGTGCCAATACTCTGAACGGCTATAATAGCTTGATGATCTATTCTCCCCTGGAGGTAATCGAAGATGAAGACCAAAAACTTTGATTGTGTCGATATGAAACGGGCTGCTGCCGAAAAAATATATGAACAGCTAAAAGATGCATCACTAATAGAGCAGCGTGACTTCTGGAAGACTGGCGAGGCGGAACTTGTTTATAAATGCCGGGGTGTCATTGCCTCTGAACCAGTAGTCAAAGCAGCCTGATCATCTTTTATCGTCACTCCACCAAACCTCCAAAGTTTCAAAAACCTCGGAGGTTTCTTAATCCGCTAATCCCAAAATCCGATACATCCAGATTCGCATCGTGGTGCCTACTTCTGGCAGACAAAAAAACAGGGCATCTATGGGCCGCCCTTAATTTTTCCATATACGGTTGATTTTCTATATTAATTCCTTCTTCTCGCACAATCCGCTCACCCTTCTGCACCGCCATACTAACTGTTGAAACGGCAATCTGCAAATGCTTCGCCACCGCTGTCATTGATAATCCCAGCTCTGTTACTGCCCA
>JANNRW010000454.1:0-2813 GCA_031401815.1 Geobacteraceae bacterium
GCCGCCATGCTGCACCTGACTTTGGTGACAATCCACCCATTCATCGACGGCAACGGCAGAACCGCACGGTTGCTGATGAATCTTGCCCTTTTGCAGTCAGGATTCCCCATAACTATCATTTCTCCCATTCTCCGGGGCGACTACATCTCAGCACTCAGGGATTCCAATAAGGGAGACAACAAGCCGTTCATCAACTTTATCACCTGTTGCGTATTGGAAAGCCAGAAAGAGTATCTTCGGTTAATCAAGAGTCTTGACCGAAGATAGTGAGACATCAAATTGTGAAGCTTTTAAATATGCTTTTCAGAAAGGTTTTATGAAAGCTGAATTCGAACATGGGGGCACCATCTTTGCCGTTGCAAGAGAGCTGGGGATAGCTCCGGAGGAGCTGCTCGACTTTTCTGCCAGCATCAATCCGCTTGGCTCAGCTCCAGGGGTACGCGAAGCTGTTGAATCGAGCTTTCACCGGATCATTCACTATCCTGACAGCGGCTCCTCCGAGCTTTGCCAGAGTCTCTCTCTTTGCCATGAAATACCTGTTGAACAGATAACAGTAGCAAATGGCTCTACAGAGCTGATTCACCTGCTCCCCCGTCTTTCCCGCTTTACCCGGAAAAGGGCGCTGCTGCTTGCCCCTGCTTTTTCCGAGTATGCCCATGCTCTTGAGCTTTGCGGCTGGAGCCATGATTATCACATCCTTAAGGCAGAAGAGGGTTTTTCTCTTGACCTGGCCGCAATTGAGAAGACGCTGATCGGGGAGTATGACCTGCTCTTCCTCTGTAATCCCGGAAATCCGACCGGACGACTCTATCTCCGAAAAGAGGTGAGAGCTCTCTATGAGCTCTGTCAAGAGGCCGGGACTCTTCTGGTGCTTGATGAGGCCTTTATTGACTTTTGTGAAGAAGAGTCATCAGGACAGCTCCTTGGCAAAGGAGATTCCCTTCTTATTCTTCGCTCCATGACGAAGTTTTTCGGCTTTCCCGGCCTGCGCCTTGGCTACGCGCTTGGTTCACCGGAATTGATCGACGAACTGGCGCGGATTCGTCCACCCTGGAGCGTTGGTCTCCTCTCCCAGGTCGCCGGGGTTGCAGCTCTTGCAGATTTTTCCCATGCTGAAAAGACGCGACAGCTTGTAGCTGTTGAGAGGCAGTGGCTCACAGAGCAACTTCAGGAGATTGATTGTCTGAAAGTTTATCCGTCTGCTGCCAACTATCTGCTCGTGGAGACAATCTTCTGTCTTACTGCTACAGATTTGCAGAACAGACTGCTGGAGCAGAAGATACTGATCCGTAACTGCCGCAATTTTGACGGACTAAATGAGCGCTTTTTCCGGATAGCGGTTAGAAGTCGTGAAGAGAATACACGCCTTGTAAATAACTTGAGGATGTTTTTGCAGGGTTGAAGCAGCTTGATTAGATCCAGTTTTGAAGAAGGGGGATAAATTGTGAAATACCGAGCAAGAGTTACTGTTTCGGGCAGAGTGCAGGGGGTAAACTTTCGACGCCATACCGAGTCAAAGGCCGAGCAGCTGGGAGTTAAAGGCTGGGTGCGCAATCTTCCTGACAGTCGTGTAGAGGGGTGTTTTGAAGGGGATGAAACTGCCGTGAAATCTCTTGTGGAGTGGTGCCGCACCGGTCCGGCGTTTGCAAAAGTTGAGACACTTGAACTGAAGGAAGAGCCATTTACAGGAGAGTTCGAGGAGTTCCGGATAAGATACTGACCCTCCAGCTTTCATGCCCTCGACTTTTACAAATGCGGGAGTATAATCCTGAAAGAAGCAGTTAAACACAGAGACACCGAGTTCACAGAGTAAAATCTTTTGATTCAACAATCAGTTGGACTATCAAGATCAAGATATTCTGTTCACCTTTTTGGTTATGGTCAGTTTATATTAAAACTCAATAATTTCCCGGTTTTCTCTGTGCCTCTGTGTTTCAAATGTCGTTTATAGGATAATTCTGTAATCGGAAGCACTGTTATAAGACGCGCCAAGCCTTGTTGCAAGGGGGTTGCAAATGAATATCAAATCACTCCGGATCCGCGCTGTAACTCTCTTTATCCTGATTCTGCTGGCACTGCCAACATTGTCAGTTGCCCAGACCGGGAGCAGCGCCGGAGACAGACAGCCCTTGTCACAGGAGCAGTTGGCTCAACTGCTCGCGCCGGTTGCTCTTTATCCGGATGAACTGATTGCACAGGTTCTGATGGCATCTACCTACCCTCTTGAAGTTGTCCTTGCTGATCGCTGGGTTCAGCAGAACAGGGATCTGAAAGATGTTGCCCTGGCAAACGCTCTTGAGAAGGAGAGCTGGGATCCGAGCGTAAAATCGCTGGTAAATTTCCCGTCAGTTCTCTCAATGATGAGCCAGAAACTCGAACTGACCACAAAACTTGGTGACGCCTTTCTTGAGCAGAAAGAAGATGTCATGCTTGCCGTACAGTTTCTGAGGAAAAAAGCTCTTGAAGCCGGAAACCTCAAAACCGGCAGCGAGCAGAAGGTTATAGTCGAAAAAGAGACCATCATCATTGAGCCTGCCCAGACAAAAGTTGTCTATGTCCCAACCTATGACCCCTACCTGGTCTATGGCACCTGGTGGAGCCCTGCCTATCCACCCTACTACTTCTATCCCCCACCATATCCCGGTTCGCTCTTCTTCTCCTACGGCCCGGGCATCAGCCTTGGCCTGGCATGGGGTTATGCCACTTGAAATATCTTTTACTCTGAATGCCATTACCCCGGTTCCTGGCACATTCACAAATGCGGAATGGTTCAATTGGTCGTCCCTGAAACAGTATTGCTTACCTCGGTAGCG
>JANNRW010000455.1:0-9098 GCA_031401815.1 Geobacteraceae bacterium
ATGGCATCTTCAAGAATGATCTGGGTGGTGGATGACCCTCTCACCCCCATCTTGTTCTCTTCCGGGCCGACAGATAACCCTTTGGTGTCACGCTCCACCAGGAAACCGGTAAAGTGTTGTTTGTCAATCTTGGCAAAGATGGTGTAGAGATTTGCTATGGCACCGTTGGTAATAAACTGCTTGGTGCCATTAAGGATGTAATGCTTTCCGTCTGGCGAGAGAGTGGCTGTAGCCGATGCTCCGAGAGCATCGCTCCCTGAGCCGGGTTCGGTCAGGCAGTAAGCTGCAATCCATTCACCCGAAATGATTTTTTCAAGGTATTTCTCTTTCTGCTCTTTTGTCCCGTAATATACCAGAGGGAGTGTGCCGATTCCGGTGTGTGCCGAATAAGTCACGGAAAAGGATCCTGCCTGTGCAAGTTTTTCTGCTGCCAGCATGCTGGTTGCCTTGTCGAGTTCAAGCCCGCCATACTCTTCAGGAGCATCGATCATGAGGAGGCCAAGTTCACCGCATTTCTTCATCAGCTCCACGGTCAGCGGCAGATCATGATGCTCTATCTCTTCACGATGGGGCATAACTTCGTTAAGGACAAACTGCTCTGTGGTATCCCCAATCTGCTTCTGCTCGTCACTGAAGTCCTCAGGTGTGAAAACATTATCCTTGCTAGCTTCAGAAATCAGAAATTCAGCGCCTTTGAATATTTTTGCCATTTTTTCACCTCGTATAATTAATAAACTTACATTTTTTCAAAAATTCCTGCTGCTCCCATGCCGCCGCCGATACACATGGAAACCATGCCATACTTCGTATTCGAGCGCTGCATCTCATGCAGAAGGGTAGTGGCAAGTTTCGCTCCGGTACAACCAAGTGGATGCCCAAGTGCGATGGCACCGCCATTAACATTTACCCTGGCCGGATCGATCCCCAACTCCTTGACACAGGCCAGCGACTGTGCGGCAAAGGCTTCATTAAGCTCGATCAGACCAATATCTTCCAGTGCAAGTCCGGCCATCTTCAGTGCTGCCGGTATGGCTGCCACCGGGCCTATTCCCATTATTTCAGGTGGCACCCCTTTGACAGCAAAGGCAACAAAGCGTGCCAGAGCTTTTTTATTGATCTTCTTCAGATAATCTTCCGAGACGACAAGCACTGCCGAAGCACCATCGGTCATCTGGGATGAATTGCCGGCAGTTACCGTGCCGTTTGCCTTGAAGGCCGGTTTGAGTTTTCCCAGTGCTGCGGCTGTTGTATCGCCCCGCACTCCATCGTCACCGGTAACAACCTCCTTGCTCCTTTTCATCTTGCCGTTCACAAGAGCGCAGTTCTCAACCTCGACAGGGATAATCTCGTCACTAAACTTGCCAGCGGCTATGGCGGCAGCAGCCTTGACGTGACTGGCAGCAGCAAAGACGTCCTGCTCTTCGCGACTGATGCCGTACTTGTCAGCAACAAGTTCTGCCGTGATCCCCATTGAGGCGAACGATTCAGGCCAGCTGGCAACAAGGGACGGATTGGCGCTGTACTTGCTCCCACCCATCGGGATCATGGTCATGCTCTCGGCACCACCTGCAATGATGCAGTCGGCAAAACCGGCCATGATCCGCTCTGCTGCGGATGCTATGGTTTGCAAGCCGGATGAGCAGAAGCGATTGACCGTCTGGGCCGGAACTTCCACCGGTACTCCGGCCTTCATGGCGGCAACCCTTGCAAAGTTCATCCCCTGTTCCCCTTCGGGGAAGGCGCAGCCTATGATAATATCTTCAACATCCAGAGGATTAATTCCTGTTCTCTCCAACAGCCCCTTGATGGCAGCAGCAGCCAGATCGTCCGGGCGTACATCTTTCAGTTTACCTTTTTTTGCCTTGCAGCCAGGGGTGCGGTAGGCTGCCAGTATGTATGCGTTTCTCATCAGTTTCCTCCGTTGTTGAGTATTTGAAAGCTGATTTCTTCCCCTCCCTTGACGGGAGGGGATCGAGGGGTGGGTGAAGTCAGCAAAAAAGTGTAATCTGGCAAACTCCCCCACCCCCTGACCCCCACCCGCAAGGGGAGGGGGGATATATAAGCTAGTTTCTCAGTGGTTTCCCTTTTTTCAGCATATGCTGGATACGCTCCAGGGTCTTTTTCTGGCCGCAGAGACGGACAAATGATTCCCGTTCAAGCTCCAGCAGGTACTCTTCGGTTATCAGTGTTCCGCTCGGCACGTCACCGCCGGTAATGATCTCGGCGATGGTTCCGGCCAGAAACTGGTCGTACTCGGAGATGAATCCACCCTGCTGCATGTTCCAGAGCTGTGACTTGATGCTGGCGGCCACACTTCGGCCAGGAGCCTTCAGATCTGTCAGTGGGCGGCCAGGGCGATAGTTGGCTGCCAGGGAGATTGCTTTAAGCTTTGCGTCGTAAATCCTTTTATCGATGTCCATGGTTATGGCATCCCCTTGACGCATGAAGCCCATGGGACCCAGCTCGGCCGCTGACATGCTTACTTTGGCCATGGCAATATTCATAAAGTTTTTGAAGATGAACGGAGTAGCATCAATATCATTCTCCTCTGCAAGTTTTATGGCGCGGATCGCCATCTCTTTTGTTCCGCCGCCAGCAGGAAGAAGACCAACGCCGATTTCAACCAGCCCCATGTAAGTCTCGGCATGTGGAATAATGGCGTCAGAGTGCAGACAGATTTCGCACCCTCCACCCATTACCAGATTGTGAGGAGCAGCGACGACCGGGATTTTCGAGTATTTGATAGCCATCATGGCCTTCTGGAACCCCTTGACCGTCATGGCGATTTCATCATAAGCACCTTCAGCTATGGCCATAACAAGCAACATCAGGTTGGCACCGGCAGAAAACATCCCCCCTTCGTTTGCGATGACAAGGCCGACACCTTCTTCTTCACTCCGTTTGATGGCCTTGTGGGTCATGGAGAGAATCTCGCCTCCAATGGCGTTCATCTTGGTATGGAACTCAAGACAAAAGACTCCGTCGCCCAGGTCGATAACAGAAGCGCCGCTGTTCTTTTCAACAACCCTGTTGTTTTTCTTGAGAATGGAGAGACTGATATGATCTGCTTTCTGCGGAACTTCGCGATAATTGCCTGAAATGATGCAGTAGTAATATTTTTTGCCATTTTCAAATCTGTAGAAGCTGTCAACCTGTTTAAGCCCTACCGGAACCTGCACCCCGTCTCTTTCTGCCCGCTCCACAAAGTATGCGACCCCAATTGCATCCAGCATCTCGAAAGGGCCTAACTCCCAGTTGAATCCCCATTTCATTGCGTTGTCGATATTTACGATATCATCGGCAATTTCTGGTATACGGTTGAAAGTGTAGATCAGGGAGTCACGCATATTTGTCCAGGCAAACTCTGCTGCCTTGTCACTGGCTGTTATGAGTGCCTGAAGCCTCTTGCCCGGATCATCAATGGATTTGGCAGCTTCAATCGAGGCAAACTTCGGTCTTTGCGACGGAGCATACTCGCCGGTTGTGTAGTCATAGTAGAAGAACTCCTGCCCTTTCTCTCCCTTGACCTTCTTGAAAAACCCCTGCTTGCTCTTGTTACCCAGAAGCCCTTTTGAGACCATATCTTTTACAAAGTCAGGAAATTTGAATATTTCCCGCTGTTCATCATTTACCAGAAGATCATATGAGTTGTTTGCAACATGCTGAAGGGTATCGATTCCAACCAGATCAGCTGTGCGGAAGGCGGCGCTCTTTGGACGTGCAGTTGCCGGGCCTGCGATTGCATCAACCTCTTCAACGGTCATCCCCATCTCCAGCATGGTCCGGACACAGTTGCAGATGGCGTAAACACCGATCCGGTTGGCAATAAAATTGGGGGTGTCCTTGGCGTAGACAATCCCTTTGCCCAGCCTTTTGGAGATGAAATTTGCCATGAAAGCGGTTACAGCCGGGTCGGTATCTTCACAGGAAACTATCTCCAGAAGGCGCATATAACGCGGCGGATTAAAAAAGTGAGTTACAAGCAGATTCTTTCGAACATTCTCAGGCAGACATGACGCTATTTCGTTGACAGACAGGCCGCTAGTGTTGGTGGAGAGAATGGCTCCCTCTTTCAGGTTAGGAAGAACCTTTTCAGTAAAGAGCTGCTTTTTTATCGCCATATTTTCAATGACTACCTCAACCACCCAATCACACCCCTGCAACTTGACCATGTCGTCGTCAAAGTTGCCTGTCTCTATATTGCCAGCATACCCTGGCAAAAAGAACGGGGCAGGCTTCATTTTTTTGAGCCCTTCAAGCCCGGCAGCAGCAATCCGGTTTCTTACCCTGGGGTCATTTATGGTGAGACCTTCGGCTTTTTCGGAATCAGTTGGCTCCCTTGGCACGATATCGAGCAATAGCACCTGAATACCGGCATTTGCGAGGTGCGCGGCAATGGTTGCACCCATAACCCCTGCGCCCAGAACTGCTACCTTGTTGATCTGTTTCATTGTTTTCCTCCGTGTCTGATAAACGTGAGTCGTTCTAATTGCTGTGATCTGTGTACATATCTTCTATCTTGTGCTTGAATTTCTCAAATATGACTTTACGTCGAAGCTTCAGGGTAGGGGTCAATTCGCCACCTTCAATGGAAAAATCATGCGCAACCAGGACGAACTTCTTTATGCTTTCATATGAAGGGAGATGGCTGTTTATCTCGGCCAGTCTCTGTTCGAACAGCTGTTGAACCGGTTCATGCATGACCAGGTCATCCAGTTCGTAGTAGTGAATATGTTTCTCCCTGGCAAATTCAAGCAGGCGTTCAAGATTTGGAACAATGAGGGCAGTCAGATAAGGTTTTCGATCCCCATATACAAAGGCGGAGGAGACATACTTGTCCATCTTCAGCACGTTCTCCAGTGGTTGCGGGGCTATATTTTTACCGGCCGCAGTAACAATCAACTCTTTCTTCCTGTCAGTTATGAATATGAAACCATCATCTATGTGTCCGATGTCTCCGGTCTTGAACCAGCCATCCTGGATCGCTTCGGCTGTTGCAACAGGGTCGTTGTAATAGCCGAGCATCACCTGTGGCCCTTTTACCAGAATTTCACCATCTTCTGCAATTTTGAACTCTGTCTCTTCCAGAGGGAAGCCAACTGAACCAAAGCGGATATGTTCAAAATTATTGAAGCATAGAGCTGGGCTTGTCTCAGTAAGTCCATAACCTTCAAAAATCGGAATGCCGATAACCCAGAAAAATTCATTTATTGTCTTGTCGAGTGGCGCACCACCAGAACAGAACAGTTTCATGTTTCCGCCAAATTTTGCCCTGATCTTGCTGAATATCAGTTTATCAGCCAGTGCGAATTTGAAATTCAACAAAGAAGAGGGTTGCCTGTCTATATATTTTGCAGAGACGTATTTCTTGCCGACATCAACTGCCCAGTGAAACAGAGCCTTTTTGGCAGACGAAAGCTGGTGAGCATTCTCGTAAATACGATGATAAATTTTCTCAAACAGGCGTGGTACACAGACCATTACAGTCGGCTTTATTTCAGCCATATTTTCAGGTACTTTTTCTATGCTGTCGGCAAATGCCATCAGAGCACCATTTGCGATGGTCATGTAGTATCCGGCTGTTCTTTCAAGAATGTGACTCAAAGGTAGGAAGCTCAGCAGGACGTCATTTTCATCAAGTGCTCCACTCTGCGTTGTCAGGTACTTGATATTGATCAAAATATTTTGATGTGACAGCATAACCCCTTTTGGCACACCTGTTGTGCCGGAGGTATAAATCAATGTAAGCATGTCGCCCGGTTCGATCCCGTCGATCCTTGCCTCAAGCTCCTTTTTCTCCTCAGGGATTATGGGGGAATCAATCTCGGAAAGCTGGTAGAAGGTGGTCACAGGGAGTGACGGGTCTCCCAGAAAACGTTCGAAAGAGACAACCAGCTCCAGGCCTGGCATTGATTCTCTGATTTTCAGAAGTTTGGAGTACTGGAATTTTCCTGAGACAAAAACAATTCTGGCACCCGAGTGATTGATCATGTATTCAATCTGTTGGGGGGTGTTGGTCGGATAGATCGGCACTGTAACTGCACCAGCGCACAAAATCCCCATGTCGGCAATAACCCAGCCGGCCCTGTTTTCCGAAAGAATGGCAATCCTGTCACCCGGCTTGACATTCATTTTTACGAGACCTCTGGCTACCATCAATGCCCGCTCATAGTAGGCGGCATATGTCAGAGTACCAAAGACCCCCTGCTTGCGATACTTGAGGGCAAATCTGCTGCTGAACTTTTTAGCGTTACTCCTCAGCATGTCAGGTACAGAACGATAGGTCAGGCTGTCCATAAATTTACCTCCGGTTAGGTTACTTTCGAGTCAAGCTACATATACTTGACGTTCATGTCAAGTATAATTTGATTCTATTTTGCATTATTTGAAGTTCTTATTAAATGTATATCACTTTTCTTCTAAGTTTCAATAATCGCTTTTTCCGTGAATTTCAACTTACGATTTACAAAATTATATTTATTGAAACAGGATCAGCCAGTACCCCATTTTACTGATATCTGCTTTGCCGCGTCTCACGACATTAGGGTTGTGAAGACAAAAGCTATTGATATCAGCTGATATTACGAATACAGAGCAGAGTTCTTTCGTGCTGATGTGATGATCAATGGTAAACATTACCAGTTTCAAAAAATTTTCTTGTGACAGGTCGTTTTGTTCTTGACACATGCGTTAAGTTGACATAGCCTGTCGAAAAAATACTGTTCTATAATCAAAAATAAGATTATCTTACAAAATAATTTATAAGGAAGCAGATAAATGGTATCTTCTTGCGAGGGTACAAGCGCCATACTTCAACCAGGAGGTGAATCTATCGCACGAGTCATTGAGGGTTTTCCAACAGCTCTAACAACCAGTAGTACAAAATCAGGATTATTTAAAAGGGGGAACAGCATGAAAAAACAGTGGCTTAAACCGGTATTGGCACTGACGTTGGTGGCTTTGCAGATGAGCGTCGCATCGGCACAGGAAATTGTAAGTAAGAGTACCGACGAAGTACAGGATATCACCAAAGAGCTTTTGGTAGGGCCTGGAAGCGTTAATGTCGGGGGAATCAAGGACATTCACATGAGTTTCGGCGGGCAGATCAGGATTATCCCGACCATGGAGAGTAATTATGATTTTGGCATGGGAAAAGCTACATCAGGCAATTTCCTCCCTTTCTTGCCAGCAGCAAATCAGCTTGGACCTCACTACTTCAAAAATCACCCAAATGAAGCTGGAGGGGTGAACAAGTCATACATACGATCTGAGGATCGTCTCTACTTTAATGCACTTCCAAAGGATCGGGAATGGAGTTTTTATGCAGCACTTGAATTCGACCGTGCTCTTGATACGAACACTGTTGATGAAAGAGGGGGGAGGTCAGGCGGAAGCAATTTTGGTCTTGAGCGCCTTCACGGCACCATGAATCTGCCCTTTCTTCCATTTAACTCAAGGCTGCATGCAGGATGGGATGTATGGGGTCTTGACTACGGTGAGGCGGCAGGTCTTGTGTATGGAGATGATAACCCTGGTTTCTGGCTGACAGGAGACAAGGGAGCCGTAAGTTACAATCTCGGTTACTTCAAGCTGGGCGAAAACAACTTCCAGAACAGTATCTCTGATCTCAAAGCAACTCACAATACCGATAACAGGGATCGTGACCT
Organism: Geobacteraceae bacterium; assembly: GCA_031401815.1. GTDB lineage: Bacteria > Desulfobacterota > Desulfuromonadia > Geobacterales > DSM-12255 > JANNRW01. The sequence goes on from JANNRW010000455.1 coordinate 7,668, forward strand.
GGTTGCCGGATACCTTGACTACAAGATAAATTCAGCTAACAAGATGCGCTTTTTCTACGCTTATGACATGATCCGCAACACTCCGACAAAAGACCTTATGGGAGTCTTGACAGGTGGACTAGTTCCTGGCGTCGGCGTAAACAGGACCGCAGTCGCGCCTAACCCAAAGACCGATTCGCATCATATAGGCGCATACTACATAGGTAATTTCGGCCCTGTTGAATTCTTTGGTGAAGGGGTTTATCAGTTCGGCGATTCCAAGGGTACAGGACTTGGCGGAAGCCAGGAGAACATGGATATAGACGCCTATGCGTTTTCAGCGGATTTATCTCTTGAGTTAAAGGATAAAGTCGGTTTCGGCTTCAAACCGCATGTTGGTGTCATGTACACTTCAGGGGATGACAATGCAACCGATAACAAGCTTGGTGGATATCAGGGTGTAGATAACGCACAGCGCTTTTCCAACAGATGGGGTGGGGAGAATACTATCATAGGTGATACAAACCTTGTGCTCGGCACCATGCTCTACGGTTATCTGCCTGAGCTTTACGGGAACGGCACACCGGTAGCCACCGGCGGTCTGCAAAATACAATCGGTCTGGGTGCCGGTCGAGGCGACAACCCCGGTCTTACTCTTCTTAGTTACGGTGTCACCATTACCCCGAAGAAATTCCTTATTTTCAGAACCAATGCCAACAGTTTCTGGTGGAATGAGGATATCAAAGTCTACAGCTTTAGAACCGGAGCGTCCAAGACTGTCGAATCAGGTTATGTCGGGACTGAGTGGGACAACGAGCTTACACTGGCTCTTAGCAAGAATACCTTCATCAAGTGGCAGGCATCAGCCTTCTTCCCGGGCGAAGTTCTGAAAAAAACAACTGCAGCTCTCGGAGCTGAGAGTAACAAAACCGCAGCTCGTCTCGGTATTGAGTTGATCTGGAACTTCTAGTCTGAAATGTCAAAGGGATAACCGGGCTTTTTTGACCGGTTATCCCTTTTTTTTGCGACAGGCAACAATTTATTCATTCCTTAGGAGTTCCAACATGCCGGAAGACATATTCAGCAGCTTGCAGGATAGCTATCAGAAAGGGGTATTCAGCATACCGACCACGTTTTATTTCTCTGTAGACGATATCAAAAAGACCCTGACTCTGGATGGTGATGGATTTACAATTATGGATGGCAAGACTGTAGAAGAAGCGGATTGTGTCTGCAAAACCAGTGCTGAGATGTTTAACAGGATCTGGAACGAGGGGTACCGCCCGGGGGTTATGGATTTCATGGCAGGGAAGATTGAGGTGGCCGGGCTTAGTGAGACAGCCTGAAGGGTGAAATAAGCAATGCCCCTTGGTTGTTGTGGTTTTCTGGTTTCAGGCTACCAGTTTCAGTTTTTCAAGTCCTTGGAAATAAGCCTCATCCGGTGTCAGTTTG
>JANNRW010000456.1:0-3118 GCA_031401815.1 Geobacteraceae bacterium
TGTGTGCCATCGCTTCCTCCATGAATTTATGAAGTAACGATGCTACAGGTTGTACAGAGCGCCGGGTGAGAATCCTGCCGTGGGTGGGGGAATGCTCTTGAAAATTGGGTGGGGGAATGCTTCTGAAAAATCAGGTCAAAACGTGGGGGAATGGTCTTGAAAAATCACATCTTTGTGAAGGAGGTGAGCAATTCCGTTTAATCTACTGATTGCTTCTTGCCTCCATTTATTGTCTTCTGAAGGTGGTTCACCATGGATAATCGATACATAGGAAGGCTGAATAACTGATCGCAAAACACTAAATTGATCAGGATTGAATGACGGAAATAGTATTAGCCTGATTGGCTGCCCTTGCAGCGCGACAGATGAAAGCTCGGGAACAATTGACACGTCGTGGACGCCAGAAGATAAAAAATAAACATCATTGTCATCGCCATAAGTTGCATTACTTAAAGCATCAGAAACTTCGTCCATGCTAGGCGGATAAATGGCTGCTTCAGTATACCCAATAAAGGCATTCCTGAATCCGGTCTTTCTTCGTCCAAGTGCAACAACTATCTGTACAATCAGGAGCCTGGACATGCCTGAGATGTCGATTATAACAGGCCCAATATGACCTGCTGTTGCTGTGATTATCTCTTCGCCGCCGCACGATTGATTTTCCCTATCATGTTGAATAACCAGATATTGGATGTTTGAGGTCTCACATATCCGTATAAGTTCTTCAAGCCTGTTTTCGGGAAGTATGGGTTTGTATTCAACCAAAATAACGCTGGAGATCTGTTTGTTGCTGGATATAGCCCAATTTAGCAGCGCTAAAGCTCTGTCTTCAAACCCGGCACAAGTAACAATAACTAAATCGCCATTAAATTGAAATTCATCAACAGGACACAATTCTGGCTTAGCCATATTTCTTAATATTTCGTCAATTCTGGCAACTCTGCTCATTCGTTCTCCCCAGATCCTGAAGCTGAAAACAAGTCACCTTGGCTATCATCATCTTCATCTTTGAACGATTTGAGACGCTTTCTCTTTTCGAACGCATCAGGATCTGTGAGCAATAATTCTATTTCATGTTTCTCAAGGGATACAGAATCCCTCTTGTTAAAGGTAAGATTAAAGTAAGGAACCAGGAATCTCCTGAGAAAAATTCTCGGGACAACCTTTCCTCTGCGACTTTTACCGCGAGGATCTTCAAGAAACACAGAGTACCGCAATAGCTCTTCATATACCGAAAATGCTTGGTCGGTAAGTTCGAGCTCCTCATATGGCTCGATCCTTGATGCCTGCCATGGTGGACTGCCTTCTTCATTTTTCGAATTTCTATACTTGAGGTATGAGTTGGCAACAACACCAAAAGCGTTTACAACTTTTACCAGTTGTTCCCCATTAGGACCAATCCCTCTAAGGCTTTTAAGGAAGTTGCCGGCTTCATCTTTTATGGATTTATTCTGAATTTTAGATCCTATTTTGGGGATCTCAGTAATGTTTTCCAGACCGTCTTTCCCTCCAACAGCAGTTACCATTTTTCCAACCAGACTGATTATGTAATGGATGTCACCACTGCAGAGGTTTGCCAGTACCTCCTTCCCCCACAGCTCGGGTTTCTGGTTACCCCTTATAGCGCGCGCAACTTCATTATGATTTTCATTTGGGCTGCTGCCTATCAGCTCTTCAAGATTATTAACGGGGTAATCAGATATTGCATTAAATCTTCTGCTGAAAACATCATTAATAAAATCCAGTTTAATGTTCGTATTGCTGTCCGTACTTAAATAGACAAGTCCTAGGTTAAGCAAGGAAAACTCCCTGCCCTCGACATATATTTTGCTATCTATGTCGCCTCTCGCATATGAAACAGGACTTTCAGTTGAGAGTTTAAAGAATGCAGTGGAAGTTCTTTGCATTAATAGACGATTTAGATTTTTCTGTAGATCCATTCGTATTTTGGGGTACGAATAATCATCAATAAAGAAAAAGAATGGACGCCCTCTTAAATAAGAAGACTTTTCACTTATAGTCTCACACACCTTTACAAGGATGTCCGGACCAAAATATTTTCCATAGTTTTGTTTTGGGTCGTTTACAAATCTTTGCTTCGTTGCCGCCCTGTCACGTTCTTTTTGAAGCCGCTCAATGATGGCACTAAGGGTGTCGGCTGCAGGTACTTTGGGTTTTTCAATATCCAGTATTTTCCAGATTTCAAACGAAATACGTGATTCCTCAGTGTCTAATTCACGTTTGAAATACTTGCCGCCCCAAAGTTGTAAGGTTTCAAGAACCTCAACTATCAATGATGAAGTTAAGTAATGCATAGGTATATCAATTGCGAAATCTTGTTCTGGAAGGACGTACCTGGGAAATGAAAAGTACAAATCATCACATCTATAGTAAATACCGATGTAAGAAATATTGGTGGGATCATCATCATTGACATAATGCCTGTGCTTGAGACTCAAGCTTTTGAACACTGTACTTTTACCACATCCGCGAGGGCCAGTGAGAACAAGGTTATTTTTCGCTTCAATATCCCTTATTCCTAAAAAAAGATTAGAATATAGAGCTTTCAGTAAGCTATGAGATTCTCCCAGCTGCTCGCAACTGAGGTAATCAAAGGGAGAAGTCAATTCAAATTTATGGGAGTTGGCCTCGACTTTATCGAATTGTGAATTTATATCCTCAATTAATTCATATAATCGTCTTGGATTTCTGGCATTAATATCTCTGGTAGTGTCGTTTTCTACCAGGTGACGCGCCAAAAAATGGTCATTTAATATATTAAAAGCGAATCGGTCTCTTGCGCTTAATGCTTGATATTTTACATTGGAAATTAATTCTCTTAGAGTTGCAGCAACTTGCTCGAAATCATCCTTGAAATTTTGATCGCTTGTCGTGAAACCTACTCCAAAATCAGTTACGCGAAACTTGTGCTGAGGTCTAATCTGATATTCCGTAGGATCTTCAACTATTACGTTCCCTGAATGCAGATCGCCATGCTCAATTGATCTCCCTTGCATTTCTTGAGGTGGCCGGGCTTAGTGAGACAGCCTGAAGGGTGAAATAAGCAATGCCCCTTGGTTGTTGTGGTTTTCTGGTTTCAGGCTACCAGTTTCAGTTT
>JANNRW010000457.1:0-2107 GCA_031401815.1 Geobacteraceae bacterium
CTTCAACCGTTCAGGTTAAACTGGAAAGCAATTTACATAGCGCCGCCATGGAGGGTAAGTCCTTTTCAGCCGAGGTACTGCTCTCTTACGGCTGGAACACAATAGAAATAACCGCTACCGATCTCGCCGGCAACACAAGCAACCAGAAACGAACTGTGCTCTTTGACGACCGGAAACCCTCTCTGACAATAACCGAGCCCCCACAGGATATCCGCACCAACCAGGGGATTCTCACGATCAGCGGCAAGACATCTGACACCTACACTGCTGTCGGCATTACCATAGCAATGGAGACAGCGATTCTGACCCCGCCGGTGCTGGATGGGATCTTCTCGCAGATTGTCAGCTTTATAGATGAAAAACAGTATCCGATTATCGTTACTGCGACAAACGAGGTCGGAACACAGACCACTGTGCAGCGCAATATCATCTATGACAAAACCCCGCCGAATCTGACCATTGATCCGGTTGTAACACCTACAAATGCAGCAGGCCAGATTGTGACCGGAACACGGGAAGAGGGGGGAGAGATTATTCTCAGCTCTGCTACTGCTACAGTCGGGGCGGTAGAGTACCCGACCGCTACCACCTGGAGGATAGCACTTTCCGGGCTTACTCAAGGGGAGAACCGGCTACAGGCGGAGACAGTAGATCTGGCAGGGAACCGGACAACTGCGATAACAACGATTCTGTATGTGCCAAGAGCACCTGAAGTGACCATCAGCGCCACTCCGAACCAGATCTGGTCGCCCAATAAAAAGCTTGTGCCGGTTAAAATTGCCGGAGATGTGGCCACCTTTGGTTCAGAGATTAAAGAGGTGACCATCTCCATGGCCGATGAATACGGCAAGTACAACCAGCAGGGGGTGAAATTCGGGGATACGGTGCTGCTGGAAGCCTGGCGGGAGGGGAATGACAAAGATGGGCGGGTTTATACCATAACAGCTGTTGCTACAGACCAGGCAGGTAACAGGACAACCAGATCAACTACGGTTATTGTGCTACATGATATGGGGAGATAGGTGAAAGAAAAAAAGGGGGGGTGAATTCCCCCCTCTGTTTTTATATAGATCAAAGAATTTTACTGAGGTCTCTACGCCACAATTTATGCAGCTGGCTCTTCAGCAGCAATACAGGGCTGCTCATCTACAAGCTCGCTTGCCTCCCCTTCAAACTCTTCATCATCCAGATACGGCTCTTCTCTTCTCCCCATGAAAGCTATGACCTTGCCGCTGATCAGTCCGCTTGCCGCTGCAAGTACAACGGTTATCAGAATCCCGGTCAGTTGCGCTCCGAAATTAATGCCGCTGACAACAAACAGGGCGGCAATGCCTCCGAAGATTCCGGGCAGTCCATGCAGATAGAGCACACCGCAGGTATCGACTGTTTTGGTTATATCTGTGAGCCGTGCTTGAATGACTGCAAAACCGAAGGTGGAGATTATTCCAGCCAGAATGCCGATTCCAAAGGCAGCGCCAGGAACGGCCAGGTCGCAGGTTGAACCTATGGCAACACCGCCAGCCAGTGTTGCGTTGGCAATATCAGCCGCTGATATCTTCCCTCGCAGTTTGACCGAAGCAAAATATGTGGCAAGTGTTGAACCGCAGAGCGCCAGGATGACGTTGACAGCAGTCCTGGGGACATCCGCCGGAGCCACCAGCGCCGCACAGAAGCTTGGCCAGAAGACCCAGAGAACCATGCTCCCCAACAGGGAGTACCTGTCACTGGTATCATCGCATTCAATCGGAGTGTCATACTCTTTCAAAGTAGTCATAGAGGCTGCTACAGCCAGGCCGAAGATCGCTCCAAAGGCGTGAATGACAATTGAGCCGCCGGTGTCTATTACCTTGCCGGTGATCAGTCCCAAACCTCCATTAAGCACCAGCCATTCATTCAACGCATAGAATGGAACAAAGAGAATCCCGAGAAGCAGGTACTGCCCCATTTTCAGGCGTCCCAGTACTGCACCGGCGCAGATCAGCAGGCTGGCGGCAGCGAATTCAGCCAGGATCAGTTTATCGATCAACCCTTCTGAGCTGCCTGCACCGTGAAAACTCTCTTTCAGGAAGTACAAGGGGATAGATACACTTACCAGCAGATAGGTTGC
>JANNRW010000458.1:0-2394 GCA_031401815.1 Geobacteraceae bacterium
CGCTTTTGGTAAATTAGGCATCTGGAGCAACATATTTATAGCAACTAGCGCGCCAGTGGCCGTGCCTGGATTATGAGTGTGTAAGAGACTGATAATACGCTGCAAAGAGATTGAGAGAATGCGATGGAGGATGAAAAACTGCCAGTGCTAATCCGTCATATGTGATGAGACTGCTATATATGACGCTGTAAAAGGAGGAGAGGCAAGCTGGGTGTTTTTTGTCACCCAATTACATAAACTTTTTCATATGTCACCCGCTTCATAGTGGGTTTCCGTCACATATTGCGGCTTAACCTGATTGATTCAACCTTACCCGATAGCTCGCTCAAGAGGTTAACACCTTGTAAATCATGGCTCTATCGTTCCTTTGATATTTCTTCCTGTGTTGGCAGGTTACTTGCTGATAGAGAGGCCGGAAGCTGATTTAATCAGTTATTTTCCCTGTGCACAGCTTTTGCACATATTCGTTTACAAGGAGAGCCCCATGAAACGAACGTTGATAATTTCACTGCTGATTCTGTATTGCGCACCTGTTGTTAATGCCGACATTTATACCTGGACCGATGAGCAGGGGACGGTCACCTATACGGATAATCCAGCCCGGATTCCAGCCCGTTCCAGTGATACAAAACAGGCAGGAAAGAAAACATTCCTTCACATGCCCAAGAATCAGAAGGAAATCAGGAAACACGGGGAAAAATGGTCACAGGCAGTAATCCCCGGGAACCGGGCCAAGTCCGTGGCGGCGACAATTGCTCAACAGAAGGTTGTTCCCCTGGAAATGCAGTCAGAAATCAAAGGGCATCTGGGTGGCGATCAGAAAGATCCTTCGCCGCCCAGCATGAAACAACCGCTGCCGATTTCTCCCGGCCCACAGCCGCCACCGGTAGTACCAGGCATGGAACAGCCAAAACCCTTGGATATGGGCCCTCAGCCGATACACTTGTCTCCTGGCATGAAGCAGCCGAAACCCGTCCAGACAGGAACTCAGCCGTCACCAACATCCGCGGGCATGGAGCAACCAGACTCGAAGAAATAGTGATGATAAAGAGGAGCAGGCCCTGAAAGTGATCATTACCAACGACCAGGAGCCTGACGGACTCCTTGCATGATGCATAACATTCAGCGGAGGCAGGTAGATGAACAGAACAAAACTTGTAGTCATTGGTGGAGATGCTGCGGGGATGAGCGCCGCCTCACAGGCAAAGCGCTATTGTCAGGAACTTGAAATTGTCGTTTTCGAGCGGAGTCCGCACACCTCATTTTCCGCGTGAGGGATCCCCTACTACGTCGGCCGGGTTGTCGACAAGGAAGAATCTCTCATTATCCGCACACCGGAAAAATTCCGGGAGCGGGACGGGATAGACGTCAGAATTCTGCATGAAGTCGAGGAAATTGATCCGGCTGCACGAAGAGTTCGTGTCCGCGATCTGCAGAGCGGCAGGATCTGGTGGGAACAGTATGATCAGCTGCTGATCGCTACCGGCGCCCAGCCGCTCTGTCCGGATCTGCCCGGATCGGACGCCCTGGAGATTTGCGGAGTAAACACCCTCCAGAGTGGTCTGGAAATACGGCAAAGGCTGGAAGGCGGAACGATAAAAAGAGCGGTGGTCGTTGGCGGGGGCTACATCGGTCTGGAGATGGCAGAAGCTCTGGTGAAAAACGGTCTGGAGGTGTCGCTGATTGACAGGTCGCCTCAAGTCATGGGAACCCTTGATGATGACATGGGAGCACTGGTCTCCACTGCTCTTCGCGACTTCGGGGTAAGCCTGTATCTGGAGGAGTCTTTGACCTCCTTCAGCACAAAAGACGGGCGAGTGACAGGGGTTGTGACCGATAAACGGACGTTACCGGCTGACATGGTGATCCTCGGTCTCGGGGTGCGACCCAACACGGCGCTTGCCGCAGCAGCCGGCATCCCTCTGGGAGAAAAGGGTTCGATCCGGGTGAACGAGCGGATGGAAACCGGAATTGCCGGCATCTGGGCAGCGGGTGATTGCGCCGAATCGTTCCATCTGGTAAGCCGTCGACCTTTCTATATTGCCCTCGGCACGGTAGCCAACCGTCAAGGCCGGGTGGTGGGAATCAATCTGGGAGGGGGTTATGCCACTTTCCCCGGAGTAACGGGAACGGCTGTCACAAAAATCTGTCAGGTGGAAATTGCCCGCACCGGCCTACAGGAAAAAGAAGTAGCAGCACTTGGTCTTGAACATGAGAGTGCTGTTATCAAGAGCCGAACCAAAGCAGGGTACTATCCGGGTGCCGGAGAGATTTCCGTCAAGCTGCTCGCTGAAAAAGGGAGTGGTCGTCTGCTGGGTGGCCAGATCGTCGGGATGGAAGGTTCGGCCAAGCGGATCGACACGGTGGCGACCGCCCTGCATGCCGGCTTTACAG
>JANNRW010000459.1:0-15608 GCA_031401815.1 Geobacteraceae bacterium
CGACCTTGGCCTTAAAAGCTGCGCTGTGACGTGTACGATGTTGTTGCATTGAACTCTCCTTTTGAAATAGCGAGGTTCATTGCTTACACACATGTCTCAGAAAGCGCAACCACTTCAATACTGTGAATAAAAATAGCAGAATTTTCTTTAATGTCATCTTATTTTTATTTACCTAACCATATATTTTCAGAAAACCTCTCAAAGATGGTCAATAATCCGGAAATGTCACTCTCCATGCACGATTAACTCTTGCGACGCATCTGTAAATTTCATAGACTTGGTAAAAACATATTGAGGTAGATGATGAATATCAAGGGATTCAGGTTTTCTGCGGTAGAGGCTGCAATCAAAAAGCCGGGGAGACTCGATCTGGCTCTGATTTATTCTGAAACAGAGGCTCAGGTTGCAGCTGTTTTTACTACCAGCAGGGTTAAGGCTGCACCGGTGCTGCTAGATGAGGAGCGGACAAGAAGCGGTACTTCACGTGCAGTTGTGGTAAACAGCGGCAATGCAAATGCATGTACCGGTGCCAAAGGGATGGCAGATGCAGTCGAGACCACCCGGCTGGTTGCAGAAGGGCTGGGTGTTGCCCCCGAGGCTGTGCTGGTTGCTTCAACCGGAGTAATCGGCGTGCCGCTACCGATGGAACGGCTCACAAAAGCTGTTCCAATGCTGCTGGAAGGGGTGGGGAAAAGTGTGCTGGCTGATGTTGCCGCAGCAATCATGACAACTGATACCTTCCCGAAACTGGAGAGCCGTCAGGGAGAGGCTGGCGGAGTCCCTTATACAATTGCCGGAGTTGCAAAAGGGGCCGGAATGATAATGCCGGACATGGCTACCATGCTCGCCTTCATTGTTACCGATGCTGCAGTTGGAGCAGCGTTTCTTCAGAGCTGCTTCAGAAGAGCGAATGAGCTCTCCTTCAACTCGATTACGGTTGATGGTGACATGTCCACCAACGATACTGCCATCATCATGGCCAACGGAGCAGCCGGAAACCCCATGATAGAGGCCGGGACAACGGAGGCAGAGCAGTTTACCGGGCTGTTGAACGATCTTCTTCTTTCGCTGGCAAAACTGATTGTAAAGGATGGTGAAGGGGCGACAAAGTTTGTGACTGTAACAGTTCAAGGTGCCCTGACAGATGCCGAGGCGAAACAGGCTGCAATGGCTGTTGCCAACTCTTCTCTGGTGAAGACCGCTTTTTTCGGTCAGGATGCAAACTGGGGGAGGATACTTGCAGCAGTGGGGTATTCAGGGGCACAGGTGGAACAGCATCAGTGTGAGCTATTTTTCGACGATGTGCGAATGGCGAAAGATGGTATCTTTGCCGGAGGCGATGCAGAGGCCAGAGGGACTGAAGTATTGAAGCAGAAAGAGTTTACCGTAACAGTTGATCTTCATCTCGGAAGCGGCAGAGCAACAGTTTATACCAGTGACCTCTCTCTGGATTATGTGAAGATCAACGCGGATTACCGAACGTAAACAGAGTTTGATGCACTAAGTAAATAACAAACAAGTCCCCTCCCCCCTGGCGGGGGAGGGTTAGGGTGGGGGGGAAGATGCCATGATATCAGTATGTTGCAACTTCACCCACCCCCGGACCCCCTCCCGTCAAGGGTGGGGGAAAAGACTTGGTGCGATTGCCTCAGAATCGGGGGATCAATGAAAAAAATATTCAGCCTGCCTGTCATCCTCCTCTGCCTGCTACTGTCAACCCCCTTCCGCGCTGTTGCTGAAGAAGGGATAAGGATTACAGAGCTGGCTGTTACCACTAAAATAGTAAAGGGGAATCCGATAGATCTGGTCCATCGCATCTCCTCCTCATCCGTGAAAAGTCTCTACTGCTTCACCCGTCTTACTGCGCCAAAGGGGACGGATACCACCATAAAGCATGTCTGGTATAACGGTCAGGAAAAGGTTGCCGAGTATCAGCTCCCTGTCAAGGGGGAGAAGTGGCGCACCTACAGCAAGAAGACCATCCAGAAGGGGTGGGTCGGAGAGTGGCGGGTGGAGGTGCTTGGCAGCGACGGCAAGTTGATGAAAACTGTAAAATTCAGGATGAACTAGAACTTGATGAACTCGCAAATTCTCTAAACAAATCCCCTCCCCCTTGGCGGGGGAGGGTTAGGGTGGGGGGGAAGACGCCATGATATCAGTATGTTGCAACTTCACCCACCCCCTGACCCCCTCCCGTCAAGGGAGGGGGAATTTACTTTTTGCGATAGCATCATATTTTTAATTTTCGAACTAAGGGGGAGCCTCCCCCTTTTTGTTATTAACGAAGGAAGTGACAGATGAAGCTGACCATGATCCTGATAATCTTCATCTGGTTCCAGACGCTACCTGTATCGGGTGCCAGCCTGCCGCAGGGGCAGGCAAGGCCACTGCAACAGCCTCTCTCTTCCACCTCTCTCCCCAAATCAGCAGTTTCCATGACACCTGTCTCTCCAGCCGAACGGATTGATCGAACAGTGGAGAACGCGATAAGCAAAGGGCTCATTTCAGGCGGAGTCGTGCTTGTGGGGAATAAAAGTGGTGCCCTTTTTACAAAGGTTTACGGGCGGGTTGCCCCTGAACCGGCGGCTCGTCCGGTTACACCGGATACAATTTTCGACCTGGCATCCCTTACCAAGGTAGTTGCGACCACATCTGCAATAATGAAGCTCGCTGAAGAGGGGAGGCTCTCTCTGGTTGATCCTCTGCGCCGCTGGTTCCCTGAGTTTGAAGGTAAAGGGAAGGACGATCTTTTGATCCTTAATCTGCTGACTCATACCTCAGGGGTTGATGATTTTTCTCTTGATCCATCAGCCCCGTTGCAGAGTGCGATTAAAGGGGCGGCTGATCAGCTCTCAAAAGGGGAGATCGGAAGCCGCTTTAACTATGCAGATATCAATTTCATCCTGCTTGGCGAAATTGTCAGGAGAATTACAGACGAGACTCTTGACAAGTATGTTGAAAGGAGATTTTTCAAGCCACTACAGATGAAGGATACTGGTTTTAATCCGAAGCCGGAGCTGCATCTGCGGATTGCCCCGACTTTTGGAGAAAACGGAGTTGTATTCATAGGACAGCCGCAGGATTTTCTTGCAAGGCAGTTAGGCTCTGTTGCCGGTCATGCCGGTCTGTTCAGTACTGTGGCAGATCTCGGGATTTTCTCCCGGATGATCCTATCAGGCGGCGCTACGGAGGGGAAGCGGATTCTGGCTGAACGGACGGTTTCGCAGATGACAGCCCCCTACTTTTCGCGAGGTGGCAGGGTGATCCGGGGTCTTGGCTGGGACATAGCTTCCCCGTATTCAACCCCCAGAGGGAACTTTTTCTCACGGGCATCGTTTGGTCATACTGGCTATTCAGGGAGTTCTCTCTGGATCGATATTGAGGCGGATCTATTTGTAATCATGCTGACAACCAGACTTGACTTCAAAAAACGGTCGGAGTTCAGCCAGTTTCGGAGCGAGCTCTCCACCTTTGCTTTCGAGGCATTTGGCAAGCCGCTCTCCTTGCAGGAGCTTGAAGATCCGGAAGAGGTGAAGTAATGCGATCAAGGCCAGCAGATAATGACTATGCAAGACTCGTTTACTCTTCAGAAGGTGGGAGGGTTGGAAAATCGGAGGGTCGGAAGGTCGGAGGGCCTGAGGGTCGGAAGGCTGGAGGGTCGGAGGGTCGGAAGGGTGGAGTGTTGGAGGGTCGGAAGGTCGGAAGGTCGGAGATGGCGTTGCCAGGGTGCGAAGGGAGTCAAAGGGGCGGGGTGGAAAGACGGTTACAGTTATTGATGGACTGCTTCTTGATGATGCAGCAATCAAGGCTCTTGCCGGTGAGCTGAAGCGTCGCTGCGGCACTGGCGGTACGGTAAAAGATGGTGTAATTGAGATTCAGGGGGATCATCGGGAGCTTCTGCTGTCTGAACTTGCAGCGCGGGGTTTCCGGGCAAAGGCTGCCGGAGGATAGATGAGCTCTCTAATGTGGCGCATCCGGAGCGGCAGAGCTTGCGCTGTTACCCTTGGAGCAGTCGGAATAGTTGCGCAGACCGCACTCTTGAGAGAGCTTCTCCCCCAGTTTGCAGGTAATGAATTATATGTCGGGCTGATTATCGCCATATGGATTGCAGCTGAATCTCTCGGCGCTTATGTCGCCGGGCTCTGCAAAACGGTGCGGATTCATCCGGTGGCAGCTTTCATCAAGTTGACCGGTCTGTTTTCACTCCTCTTTCCTGTTTTTATCTTTTTGACCCGCTCCTTCAAAATTATCGCCTCAATCCCTACTGACCAGGGACTCACCCTGGTTCAGATATTTGTCCCGGCTCTACTTCTGATCCTCCCTCTGGCGCTTCTTCATGGTGGTCAGTTTGTGGCAGCCTGCGCTCTTTTCAGGGAGATGACCAATGATGAGGCATCATCTTCCGGCCGGGTCTATGCTCTTGACACAGCAGGAACCATTGCTGGTGGCGCACTCGCCTCCTTTCTCCTGCTCCCCTTTCTGACGCCGTTTCAGACCGCAGTGCTGATTCTTCTGGCAGGGGGTGGAGCGTCTCTCTGGCTATGGAAGGCGACACCCCATGTAATTCAAAGGGGGAGCCTTTTCTGGCCTTTGACAATGCTGGTTTCGGCAACTCTTCTTCTGTCCGGAGGGGCTGGCTATCTGGAACGCGCATCCCTTGCCCTACAGTGGCAAGGGAAAGAGCTTGTCTACAGTAAAAACTCTCCCTATCAGAGTATAGCGGTGCTCCGGAATCAGGAGCAGCATACCATCTATGCTGATGGCGTTCCGCTTCTCTCCCTCCCTGATCCTGACATAGGCGCTCTGGAGCTATTTGTACATCTGCCGCTTCTCTCTCATCCTGCACCAAAAAGGGTACTGCTGCTCGGAGGGGGAGGGGGGGCTCTGGCAGAGATACTGAAGCATCCTACAGTGATTCAGATCGATTATCTGGAGATGGATCTTGCCATCCTGGAGAGCGTCCGGCTTTTTGCCGACCCTTTGACTCTCAAGGCTCTCTCTGATTCAAGGGTCAGGGTTTTACATCGCGACGGTCGTCAGTATCTGCGTGATAGCAGGGAGAGATACGACGCAATCATGATCGGTGCCCCCTTGCCCGAGACGCTTCAGGGGAACCGTCTCTTCAGTGAGGAATTTTTCCGGCAACTGCTTCCCAACCTTTCCGAAGACGGGATAGTTGCTCTCCTTTCGCCTGGTTCGACAGCATATTACGGTCAGGAGATGAAGAGGGTTACTGAATCACTCCTTGCGACCTTTAATGCAGTTTTTCAGCATACACTGGTGATTCCGGGTGAACTGAATCTTTTCATGGCTTCAACCGGGTCAGCGCTTGAACAGCTTGGAGCCGGTGAGCTTGTAAAGCGGCTTCAGACAAGCGGGGTGAAACCAAGGCTGATTACTGCCGAACATCTTGGATGGCTCTTTGATCCGACGCAGCGCGACTGGTTCAATTCGAACATCAAGGCTCAAGGGGTGGTTAATCGTGATCTTGCGCCGTATCTCTTTTCACGGCAGATAATGCAGGCAACGATTCAGTTCAACCCAGCCCTGAAACCACTGCTGGAGCAGCTTGGCAGACTTACAACCAAAGCTCTGCTCCCTTATGTCGCACTGATGGTAATTCTGGCCATTGTTATCTCCCGCTATTTTTCAGGTTTTGCCGTCCCCTGTCTGATTGTATCAAGCGGTTTTGTTTCGATGCTGGTCGAACTGGCGCTGTTTCTTCTTTTCCAGCTCTTCCACGGTGCCATGATCCAGACAGTGGGGCTCTTGATCGCACTCTTCATGCTCGGTATCTGGTGCGGCAGTCTCATAACCTCAAATCAGCGAATGAGCAAAAGGGGGGATCGACACTGGCTGCTGGCAGGCGAGAGCGGCTTTATTCTCCTGACAGGAGGGTTGATGCTGTTATTTTCCGTAAACGGGATAACAACTCTTCTCCCCCCTATGGCTGCGTATTTTCTGATACTGCCACTACTTTTTCTTACAGGCTTTCTGA
This sequence comes from Geobacteraceae bacterium, assembly GCA_031401815.1. Taxonomy (GTDB): domain Bacteria; phylum Desulfobacterota; class Desulfuromonadia; order Geobacterales; family DSM-12255; genus JANNRW01. Next base: position 5,999 of record JANNRW010000459.1, read on the forward strand.
CCGGCCTCCAGTTCCCTCCGGCAGTCCGTCTTTGCAGCAATGAGCAGAAGTCAGGGGCAGCGCTCGTTTACTCTGTTGACCTGCTAGGCGGCTGTCTCGGCGGGTTTCTGGGGAGTCTGCTGCTGCTCCCCCTGCTCGGCTTTCGGGATGCGCTTTTATTGATGCTTCTGCTTAAGGTAGGGAGTTTCTTTGTGCTTCAAAATTCTTCGATTGGTGGTAGAATTGAAAGAATTTAGTAGTCAGGAGTCAGGGGTCAGTAGTCAGAATAAAGGCTTTTGAAACTGACTCCTGACCCCTGACTCCTGACTACTTAAAACAGGATTAAACAATGATATCCCGACGCACTTTCATCAAAACTGCCTGTCTCTCTCTGGCTGCGCTAAAGGCGGATGCTCTGGAGGGGGCGCGTGATCTGCTTGCACGCAAGGAGGCACGCTGGTATCAGCGGCTTGATGACGGCAAGCTGACTGTCCGGTGCGCTCTCTGCCCCCGCCGTTGCACCATTAATGATGGTGGGAGCGGGTTTTGCCGGGCGAGGCGAAACTATGCCGGCAGACTCATCTCCCTTGGCTATGCGCTCCCCTGTTCAATGAATGTTGATCCAATGGAGAAGAAGCCGTTTTTCAATTTTCATCCTGCAACAAGATCGTTCTCCCTTGCCTGCGCAGGGTGCAACCTGCGTTGCAAATTCTGTCAGAACTGGGAGATATCGCAGATATCCCCGCCAGAAGCGCGTAACACTTTCACTCCGGCTGCACAGATACCGGCAATGGCGAAAGCCCAGGGGTGCAAAAGTGTAGCCTTTACCTATACCGAGCCGACCACATATTTCGAATATATGCTGGATTCGGCAAAGGCAGCCCGGGCAAAGGGGATTCTGGCGGTAACCCATTCAAACGGTTTCATCAATCCTGAACCCCATGCCGAGCTCTGCCGTCATCTTGATGCAGCCAATATCGATCTGAAAGGGTTCAGTGAAAATTTTTATGACACTGTATGTGAAGCGGAACTGGCACCGGTTCTCCAAACACTGAAAAATTACCGCAAGAACGGGGTCTGGCTGGAAATTACCAATCTGGTAATTCCTGGTTATAATGACAGCCCCGGCATGATTAAAGAGATGTGCGGCTGGATCAGGCAGAATCTGGGGGAAAAGACGCCGGTTCACTTTTCCCGGTTCTTCCCGCTCTACAAGCTGACGGCAGTGCAGCCGACCCCTGCACGAACTCTTGAAATGGCGCGTGAAATTGCCTTTCAGGCCGGACTGAAATATCCGTATATCGGCAATCTGCCGGGACATCCGGGGAACAGCACCTACTGCCCCAAATGCCGCAAGCTGGTAATCAGGCGCTCAGGTCACTCTGTCCTTGAAAGAGAGATGAAAGGGGACAGATGCAGATACTGCAACGAAAAGATAGATGGGGCAGGTTTTTTTACAGGAGGGACAAATATATGAACCGTTTCAGATACTACCTTAATACCATGCTGCTCATGATTCTGTTCCCATGCGCCTGCACTGCCCAGGTAAAGGAGCCTGCGGTTGCCGGGAGCTTTTATCCGTCAGACAGAAAGAGACTCGAAGCTGATCTGGAGCGTTATCTCGCCCAGCCTGCGGAGGTTGACGAAGAGGGGCGGCTCCTGGCAATTGTTGCTCCGCATGCCGGTTATGTCTACTCAGGCGGGGTTGCCGGTCATGCCTATGCCAGGCTTAAAGGGAGGAACATACGCAAGGTAATTCTGCTTGGGCCTACCCACTATTCAGCAATAAGCGGCGCAGCCATCTATCCTGGAGAAGGGATGAGAACCCCGCTTGGAACGGTCAGGGTGGATGAAGCCCTGGCGCGTGCTCTTGCGAGCGACCGGGACGGGGTAAAGCTGCTTGCCGAGCCGTTTGAAAGAGAGCATTCACTTGAGGTGCAGATCCCTTTCTTGCAGAAAACAGTGAAGGATTTAACTATTGTGCCGATTCTAATCGGAAGGATGACCCCGGATTCATACCGGCATCTGGGGGATAAGATTGCTTCATATCTGAAAAAGGATGAAACAGCAATCCTGGTTATCAGCACCGATCTTTCGCATTTTCATGACGCAAGGAGCGCTTCAGTAAAGGACAGGAAGATTCTTGACGCAGTGGAGAGGCTTGCTGCCGGAGAGCTTGAGCGGCTGGTGAACAGCGGCGAAGGAGAGGCGTGCGGTGCGGCTGCGGTGCTCTATGGTATGGCGGCAGCCAGAGGGGCTGGGGCGACAGAGGGGCGACTTTACAGTTATGCTGATTCGGGAGATGCATCCGGAGACAAAAAGAGGGTTGTCGGTTACGGGGCACTCGGTTTTTACAAAAAGCAGCTCTCGCACTCTGCCCGAGCAGAGATCTTGTCACTGGCCAGGGCGACTGTCGAGCGTCAGGTAAACGGAAAGCCTACCCCCGAGTGGCAAGGGAGCGACCTTCGCCTGAAGGCTGATGGCGCTGTCTTTGTAACGCTTAAAGAGAAGAACGGCCGGCTGCGCGGCTGCATTGGCAGCATTCAGGCATATATGCCGCTTCACCGGTCGGTTATCCAGAACGCTGTTGCTGCCGCAACAAGGGATCACCGTTTCAGACCGGTCACTCCGGCTGAGTTGCCTGACCTGGATCTTGAGGTGACAGTCCTGTCACCAATGGAGCCGGTGGCAGGGAAGAGTGAAATAGTAGTGGGAACGCACGGCGTTTATCTTGAGGCGAGCGGGAAGAGCAGTGTTTTCCTCCCCCAGGTTCCTGTAGAGCAGGGGTGGAATCTGGATACGTATCTTGCGGAGTTGTCACTGAAAGCCGGTCTTTCTGCTGAAGGGTGGAAGAGTGGGAAACTGTACCGCTTTACTGCGGAGATAGTTCATTGACACTTCAATACCTTTATGCTAGTTTTTTCGCGTTTGTAACGGAATTATGGCACTGAACGAATACAGCCAATGGAGGCAACAATGGGCAGCAAGGTGCTCCTCGCCGATGACAGCGTTACGATTCAGAAGGTAGTAGGAATTATTTTCGCCAATGAAGATTACGAACTCGCGATTGTCGGGAACGGTGACGCTGCACTTCAGAAAGCGCGTGAGATCAAGCCGGATGTAATTCTGGTTGATGCCCTGATGCCGGGGAAAAGCGGATATGAGGTCTGCCAGGAGATCCGCCGCGATCCATCCCTGCGACACACGGCACTTTTGCTGATGACAGGCGCTTTCGACACTGTTGACGAGGATAAAAGGGGGCAGAGCGGAGCAGATGACTTTATTACAAAGCCTTTCGAGTCCCAGTCGCTTCTGGATGTTACTGCAAGGCTGATCAAGCTGGGTAGCGAGCGTCTCCGGGATGGTGTTCCGGCTGAACCGTTAGCGGCAGCTCCAATGGCCGCAACGCAAACTGTTGCTACAGCTCCTGCTGCTCAGGTAGTTCTTCCGCAAGCTCCACCGGTTGACGATATATGGGGAGGGGAGTTTGCAGCCAGCTTTGATCAGGAGGCTACTGCTGCTCCTCCCGAGCCTTTTGAAAGGATCTCCCCACCTGCTGCTGTAGCTCCTGCTCCGGTTGCTGCCAAGGCAGATGACGATCTCTGGGGGGTTTTCGATATGGAGGCAGTCGATCTTGCCGACAATGCACCACCAGTTGCCATGCAGAGTAAACCAGTCGAGACAATGGCTGCCAATGACGATTTCTTTGATTTCAGCAGTGACAGTGCATCTGTAGCCGCGCCCGAGCCTGAGGCGGAAGAGTTTCTTCTTGACCAGCTAGCAGATGCCGAGCCGGTTGTTGAAGAGGTGCAGGGGGCAGCTTCCAGGGTTGATGCTTTCGGCGAGTTTGACCTTGAGCCGACCATATCTGAACCACCCCCTTCTTTTGTCACTGAACACTCCTCAATCCCCTCTGAGGAGGATTTTTCCACAATCAGCTTTGATGAGCCGGAATTGCCACCTGTAGTCGCTGCAACACCGCCACCTGCTCCTTTAGTGCCGTTGGTTGCGACACCAGTTGCCCCGCCGGTTATACAGGCTGAGCCGGAAATACCGGCAGCCCCGGTAGCACCACCTGTAGCACCCTTGCCGACCCCTCCTGTCACACCATCTGTCGCTGCTGCTGTTTCTCTTGACGAGGAGCAGCTTAAAGCCCTTCTCTCCAAGGTCTCCCGCGATGTGATAGAAAGGATTGTCTGGGAAATTGTTCCTGACCTGGCAGAATCGATTATCAGGGAAGAGATCCGGAAGATTAAGGAAGGGGTTGCATGAACCATCGACAGAGATGCAGACTCTTGCATCTCTAACCGCTATAGATGAATGAAAAATGGGGATGACAAGTCCCCATTTTATTTTATAAGGAGCAGGAGAAACATGTCCGGACGAGAGCTTGCCAAGGGGTACGAACCCCATGAAGTAGAAAAGAGATGGTATGCTGAATGGGAAGAAAAAGGGTACTTCCGCGCAGCGGCCAGCTCTGAGAAAAAACCTTACAGCATTGTCATCCCCCCCCCAAATGTCACAGGCGCACTTCATATGGGTCATGCCCTGAACAACACCCTTCAGGACATACTCTGCCGCTGGAAGCGGATGCAGGGGTATAATGTCCTCTGGATGCCGGGCACAGACCATGCCGGTATCGCTACGCAAAATGTTGTCGAACGTCAGCTCTTTGCCGAGAAAAAGGATCGGCACGAACTGGGGCGGGAAGCTTTTATCGAGCGGGTCTGGCAGTGGAAGGCCGAGTCGGGCGGGCAGATCATAGGGCAGTTGAAGCGGCTCGGTGCCTCCTGTGACTGGGAGCGGGAGCGCTTCACAATGGATGAAGGGCTCTCAAAGGCGGTGCGGACGGTTTTTGTCAAGCTGTACGAAGATGGCCTGATCTACCGTGACAACCGGCTGATCAACTGGTGCCCACGTTGTCATACCGCCCTCTCTGATATCGAGGTTGAGCACGAGGAGAAAAAGGGGCATCTCTGGCATATCCGCTACCCGGTAGTTGGTGAACCGGGGAGATTTGTCGTGGTTGCCACAACCCGTCCCGAGACAATGCTCGGAGACAGTGCTGTGGCGGTTCACCCTGAAGACGAACGCTATGGCGACCTGATTGGTAAAAAAGTGCTGCTGCCGCTTGTAAACCGCGAAATTATAGTGGTAGCTGATGATTATGTTGATCGTGAATTCGGCACCGGTGTTGTGAAGATCACACCGGCTCACGATTTCAACGATTTTGAAGTGGGGGTAAGGCATGATCTCGACAGAATCAATGTTTTTGACGAGTCCGGGGTCGTCAATGCAGCTGGCCGTCAATACGAGGGTCTGGATCGCTTTGCTGCCAGGGTCAGGATTGTAGCCGACCTTGAGTCTATCGGCCTCCTGGAAAAGGTTGATGAACATGGCATGTCAACAGGCGGCTGTTATCGTTGCAAGACTGTAGTTGAGCCGTATCTGTCGCTTCAGTGGTATGTGAAGGTTGCTCCTCTGGCAGAAAAGGCAATGGAGGCGGTAAAGGATGGCCGTACCCGCATCGTCCCCAAGCAGTGGGAGAATACCTATTTTGACTGGATGGAAAACATACGCGACTGGTGTATCTCCCGCCAGATCTGGTGGGGGCACAGGATTCCTGCCTGGTTCTGCGATCATTGCGGGGAGATTACTGTTTCCATGGAAGATCCGGCTGACTGCGCACAATGCGGCAGCGACGAAATCCGCCAGGAGACAGACGTGCTCGATACATGGTTCTCATCTGCCCTCTGGCCTTTTTCAACAATGGGGTGGCCGGATCAGACTGAAGAGCTAAGGAGTTTCTACCCAACCTCATGTCTGGTAACAGGTTTTGATATCCTCTTCTTCTGGGTTGCCCGGATGATGATGATGGGGATGCACTTCATGGGAGATGTCCCGTTTCGGGACGTTTACATACATGCACTGGTGCGTGACGCAGCTGGGCAGAAGATGTCCAAGTCCAAGGGGAATGTCATCGATCCCCTGACTGTCATAGACCAGTACGGCACTGATGCCTTCCGCTTCACCCTGGCAGCCTTTGCTGCCCAGGGGAGGGATATCAAGCTTGCCGAAGAGCGGATAGCTGGTTATCGCAATTTCTGCAACAAGGTCTGGAATGCTGCCCGTTTCACCCTGATGAATCTTGAAGGATTTGATCCGGAGAGTATGGAATTTGATGAGCTGCAACTGACTGAAGGGGACAGGTGGATACTGCACAGGCTTAATGAAACCATTAAAACGGTTGATGAGACATTGACTGACTACCGTTACAATGAAAGCGCCATGGCGCTCTACCAGTTTACCTGGAGTGAATTCTGTGACTGGTATCTGGAACTTGCCAAGCAGGATCTTTACGGGGGCGATGCGGAGCGCAAAAAAACCGTGCAGTATGTTCTCTGGCACTCTCTTGAGACCCTGCTTCGGCTCCTGCATCTGTTCATGCCGTTCATTACCGAGGAGATCTGGCAGGTGCTGCCGAAGGCAGGTTCGGGGTTCGGGGTTCGGGGTCGGAAAGCGAAACATCACCTGTATCCATCATGCTGGCGGAGTATCCCGAATTCTGCGAATCCAGATCCTTTCCTGAAGCTGCTGCAAATATGGAGCGGGTCATGGAGGTTATCTCCGGTATCCGCAATATTCGAGGAGAGATGGAGGTGCCACCGTCGAAGCAGATTGCTGTCATCCTTTCATGCGGCAGTGATGAGAGCCTGCATCTCATGAAGAAGAACGAAGGTGCGATTATCACACTTTGCCGTATCTCTGATCTGGCGATAGGGAGGGGGATAGAGAAGCCGGAGGATGCTTCCATTCAGGTGGCGGGTGATCTGCAGATCTTTGTGCCGCTCAAGGGGTTGGTGGACGTTGTTGCCGAGGCGCAGCGGCTCCTCAAGGAGATAGGAAAGCTGGAGAAAGAGATAGAGATGTTTTCGAAGAAACTTGAAAATCCCGCTTTTGTTGACCGCGCCCCGGCTGATGTAGTGGAAAAAGAGCGGGAGAAACTGTCAGAAGTTACGGCAAAAAAAGATCTGCTTGAAGAGAGTCTGGAGAAGATCAGGATGATTAAGTAAAACAGTGAAGAGTGAAAATGCGGTTGAACTGTTGAGTCGTTGAGTGGGTGTGAAATTTATGAGTAAAGAGTGAAGAGTGAAGTGTGAAAGGTGAAAATAGTCTTTATTCACTTTTTACCGGTCACTTTTCACAATTAATGGGAGCAGCCTTGTCATTGCCACTACCATTCTACATATTCGCCTTCCTGTTAGGCGCTGTTGTCGGCTCGTTCCTGAACGTCTGCATCTGCCGCCTGCCGGAAGAGAAATCTGTTGTTTCCCCCCCTTCAGCCTGCCCGCTCTGTGGTGCCCAGATCCGCTGGTATGACAATATCCCGATTGTCAGTTTTCTCCTCCTTCGTGCCCGCTGCCGTTCATGCTCAGCGCCGATCTCCTGGCGTTATCCGCTGGTCGAGGCTTTGAACGGAACTCTCACCCTTTTGCTCTTTCTGAAATTCGGAATCAGCCTTTCTTTTCTGGCACTTTTCATCTTCTGTTCCGCTCTGGTAGTGATCACTTTCATAGATCTCGATCACCAGATCATCCCTGATGAGATCTCGCTTCCTGGCATTGTGCTCGGCTTTCTTTTCTCCTTTTTTCTCCCTTGGAACGGCTGGTTAAATTCGATTATCGGCATACTGCTGGGTGGCGGGAGTCTGCTCCTGGTAGCCTGGGGGTATGAGAAGCTGACCGGCAAGGAGGGTATGGGGGGTGGAGATGTAAAGCTTCTGGCAATGATGGGGGCTTTTCTCGGCTGGCGTTCTGTGCTGTTTATTGTCTTTGCCGCATCGCTGGTCGGTTCTGTTATTGGCATAACACTCATGATGATTCAGAAAAAGGATAGCAAACTGGCGATCCCTTTCGGCCCTTTCCTTGCTTTTGGCGCGGTTCTGTATATATTTTACGGCAGACAGATAATTGGCTGGTATCTGTCGATAGGAAGGTAGTTTTAAAGGCAGTAGTCAGGAGTCAGGGGTCAGGGGTCAGAATAAAGGCCTTTAAAACTGACTCCTGACTCCTGACTACTGAATACTGAGTTCAACCCATGCGCTACCGTTTCAACCTGACATTTGCGATTCTCGCCTCACTTGCCTCGCTTCTTCTTCTAACCTGGCTGCTTCTTAGCATTATCTCCTTCAAAACTGCTGAACAGGATCTGCTGGCGCTCAAGAGCTCATATGCCGGATCACTCCTGAAAACCCTTCTGGCCACGCTTCCCTCTGTTGCCGGTCAGGACAGTTCTCACTCTCAGACCTTCGACAGAGTGCTGGCCAATCTTTCCCGGGAGAAGGATTTTGCCGGTTTTCTGCTGGTCGATATGGAAGGCCGCATATTGGCCAGCCGGGACGATCGCCGGGGGATCGACCCCAGATTGCGCGCAGTCATGATAACCGGGAAAGAGAGCACCACTATTGTTGACAAGGGGCAGATGCTGCTCAGTTATGCACCGCTGGCCGGTTCGGGTGAGGCAGCTTCCGGAGCAGCGAGACTGGCGCTTTCACTCGGAGAGGAGCATGCCCGTCTGGCAAGGTCACGAACCCTTTTCCTGGGCTACTTTGTCCTTGATTTCGTACTGCTGCTGGGACTCGGTGCATTCATGCTCCGCCGGATTGTTGTTTCGCCGCTTGAGCGGATGCTTGCAGCCACAGAGCGGATTATTGCCGGGGATTACAACCATCCGCTCCGCGTACATGGCGGTGCCGAGATTGCGGGGCTGGCCGAATCGTTCAATCTGATGCAGGAGTCGCTCAAAAAACGTAGCGAAGAGGTTGAGAGCCATGTTCTCTCGCTTGAAAAGGCAAACAGGGAGCTTCAGGAGGCGAGGCAGGAGACGATCCGTTCGGAAAAAATGGCCTCCATAGGGCTTCTTGCTGCCGGAATGGCGCATGAAATCGGAACACCGCTTGCAGCGATAATCGGCTACAATGAGGTTCTTGCGGATGAGCTGGCATCAGATGATGAAAAGAGCGACTATCTTCGCAGGATCGCCCGGGAGGCTGGCCGGATTGACCGGCTGGTGCGGGATATGCTCGATTATGCAAGACCCGGGAGAGCAAAAAGAGAGCTGATTGATGTCAATGACCTTCTGGAGGAGCTTTTCGGCATGCTTGAGCGCCAAGGGGTTTTCAAGAAACTGGAGACCATGCTGGAGGTTGATGCCGGTCTACCGCAGCTCTTTCTTGATCGCCATCAGCTGTTACAGGTGCTTGTCAATCTGGTAATTAATGCCCGTGATGCAATGCCTGACGGCGGCAAGTTGACTGCGCATGCCTTTTGCCGGGACGATGGGGTTGTAATCGAGATTAAAGACAGCGGTGCAGGTATATTGCCGGAGCATCTGTCAAAAATTTTTGATCCGTTTTTTACAACGAAGGAGCCGTGGAGCGGCACTGGTCTTGGTCTTGCTATTTCTGCGCGGCTCGTGGAGTCGTTCGGCGGGGCACTCAGGGTGCGGAGTCAGGAAGGGGAGGGGACTGTTTTCAGCGTCTGTTTGCCGGCAAGTTACGGAGATGGTGAAGGGAGTCCGGGAGATCTCAATAGCAAAAATCTGAACTACAGTCACGAGATAAACACTAGTT
>JANNRW010000460.1:0-14360 GCA_031401815.1 Geobacteraceae bacterium
CCCCACCCGTCAAGGGAGGGGGAAAAGACTTTTTGCGAGTGCCTCAATTTTCACGTACTTTTTTCATAAGGAGGGAAGCCTCCAAAGGGTTTTATAAATGATTCGCGGTATTATCCTGATGAATCTCGCTCTTCTGTTTTACACCTGGGCTGTCTTCAGCGGCAGAAGAGAGGGACTGCATAAAAAGCAGCTTCTTGTCTTTGGCATCGGCTTGTTGTGCGACTACCTCGGAACAATGGAGATGAATCAATTCGCCAAACTGCACGGCAAGGCACCGGATTGGCATCACCTGGCAGGGGTTGCATCACTGGCAGGCATGGCTTTTCATTTTCTTCTGGCACTGACAGCTTCTTTCATGAAACAGGCGGAAGCAGTTAACACTCTTTTCCATCGTGTCAGCCTGACCATCTACAGCTGCTGGCTGATCGCCTTCATCACCGGAGCAGTCGCCGGCATGCTCCGCCTGCACCGCTGAAAAGAAGGATTCCACCCACGAAAAAGCCCTGTCCGGACAGAGACAGGGCTGAGTTATCTTCAATACGACAAGATATCACGGTATCGGCGCAAAAGTTGGGTGGCGATCCAGCTCCTGCCCCTTGACGTGTCCCTTTACAGCCCTCATCAGAGCCTTGACCTCTTCCGGCATATCCTTGCTGTTTTTCATGGCATCCTTCATCTGTCCTGCCAGGTATGAGTGGTTGATGAAAATATCCAGAACCGACAACATGAACTCCTGCTTCCAGGGGGTCAACTCATGCAAATTCTGAAATTTATGCATGTAAAATTTCTGCGCTGCCTTACCCAGCTCTTTCTCCAGCTCCTCGACAGTCATGTTCTTCGGCTTGATGACAGCCTCAACCAGGTTATATTTGCTGTAATCCTTGGTAAATACAAACTCCTCCAGTTGCGGGTAGAGTTCAGCATATGGCCAGGGAGCAATGGCCAGGAAAAAAGCCATATCCGGGTTGTAATACTTGGCAAGCTCCACTGTCTGGGCAATAGACTCAGGGGTATCATCCGGTAGCCCCAGAACCAGAGAGGTCTCGGAGACTATGTCGGCATTGTTGATAATATCGATGGCCTGCTTGGACTGAGCCACCACAGTATCCTTCTTGAACAGATCCAGAGTCTCCTGTGAACCGGCCTCTACACCAACATATATATGCTCGACCCCAGCTTTCTTGTACTTCCACATGATATCTGCATCACGGAGAATGTCGTCTACACGGGTCTCCATCAATAATTTGACCGGCACCTGACGTTCAATCATCAGATCCAGGATCTTTTCCCAGCGCTCGCGATCATATGTAGGGAGTTCATCAGAAAGCATCGCCACTTCAACGCCATAGGTCTTGCCCAGCATCTCCAGTTCATTTACAACATTTTCGGCCGAACGTGCTCTCCATGTCTGAGCCCAGAAAAGCTGCTGCGAACAGAAAGAGCACTGGGACTTGCAGCCACGGGCAGTGGAGATAATTGCCAGGCGGGCGTTATTTTTGGCGCGATAGCTGTAAATAGGCCACTCCACCAGATCCCAGGCTGTAGGAAGGTTATCCAGATCATGTATATAGGGAGCCTTTGGTGTAACGACAACAGCAGAATCCCGCCAAAAGGCCAGCCCTTTGACTGCTGCGGGATCGCCACCAGCATTAAGACAGGCAATAAGCTCAACCAGAGTCACTTCCCCTTCACCACGGACAATATAATCAAGAGTGTCATGAGATTCCTTCAGGATTTCGTCATAACAGAAAGCAGCATGAACATTCCCCAGCACCGTCACAACGGATGGGTTGATCTGTTTTGCCAGATCACACAACTCAAGAGCCTTGATAATCGATGCGGTAAAGGAGGTGGTAGCAACCATATCCGGCTTGAACGCCTCGATCCGCTTCTTTATATCCGGCCATTTGTGCCATAACGACATTGCATCGTAATAATCAACTTCATAGCCCGCAGCACGAAGCGCACCGGCTATATAGACAAAGCCCACATTAAGCCATGTCCCGGCCGATTCAACAACTCCGGAGTGGTAAGGGGGGGTAATCAGGGCAACACGTTTTATCGTCATACATATCCTTGGCCGATACAACAAACTCGGAAATATTCTTACCAAATAGTACTAATTTTATCCTATTCAAATTATTTTGTCTGCAATTTTCTTACCCGGAAATAACTTCCGGCAACGGGTAAACTCTGCCTTAGGGACTTGGAAATTGCTGATATACCAGTTTAGGCGCTCAGATTTAGGTCAGATTTGTCGCTACTGATTGAGCAAAACCGCAGGCGTAGCATGGCTACGCAGAGGATTTTGCGATTGAGGTGGCGGCAAAGATGGCCTGAAGATGAGATGCATAAACGGTATATTGGCAATTTCCGAGTCCCTTTATCAATGAAACACCTTTTTCCAAATCCAGAGATAGCCAAGGGCGTAGGCAGTGAAAAGCACCAGATGCTTGATGACAAGCGCTCGACGCCGTGCATGTTCTGCATCCTCACCATACCAGTTATCCACATAGGTAAATGTACGTCCTGCGCCTGTGGCCATGATGAGAACTGCGGCAGCAATACTGCTCCAGAAAAGACGTCGTTCAAGAAGATTCAGCACCGTAGATGTCGAAGATTCTCCCAGATGTGCATCATGCAGCCATGCTATGACAACAATTGCTGCCAGCCAGATCCCTGCGGCAAAATCGTGGACAAAGCCGTTCAGTACAATAAGACTCTTTTTTATACTCATGCCAGGCTCCAGTTGCAGAATATTTTAGAAATTAACCTGAAACCAGTCTATTATGACCTTGCATACAAATGCAAATGGAATAAAGATCCATCACAGTTCTACAGCAATGCCGATCAATACCGGTCGATTTCTGCCTGAAATTGCGGCAAGCAGTGCCTGAATAAATAGCATCCCTGATTGCATGGCATGCTTCAACCCTTCTGAAGCCGCATTGGCAGCGGATCAGCCAGTCAGTGTCGCTGGTGCTGAAATTGCATCGGATTAAACGGTTATTGTTAAGTTAAGCCGTAAAAGTTCAAATGTATACGCTCTCGTTTTAAATACCACTCAAGCAGGAGTTAATATGTCTTCAAACCAGAGCATTACCCACCAACTTACTGAAGAGGTTCTCAGCTTAATTGAAGCAGGCGTTGATGTCGAGCTTTCGGATGCACGCTTTAATGACTACTGCATGCAACTTTTTGCCCTGCAGTACGAAACCAACCAGATTTTCCGCGAATTCTGCGATATCAAGAAAGTACGGCCTGGTGACATAAACCGCTGGCAGGATGTCCCTATGGTTTATAATGATGTCTTCAAGACTCACCTGGTGGCATCTTTCCCGCTTGAGCAGTCGGTCATGGCCTGCCTTACAGGTGGCACCACAAGTCTCACGCAACGGGGACGTATCTTCCGCGACGAAGACGGCAAAAAACTGGTTTTTGGCGCCAACAAGAAAATGACCGCATCCTATCTTTTCCCCGATTTTGAAGAGGGGAAGCGCTGCCGCATCCTGATCCTTGCACCGAGCCCGCAACTGGCTCCCTCCATGGGGATGGCAATCGGCATGGAGCAGACCCGGACGCATTTCGGCACCGAAGACAGCATCTTTCTCCTCGGCAAAAGCGGCATAGATGTAAAAAAACTGCTCAAGGCACTGCGTGAATCAGAGTCCAGTGGTGTACCGGTAGCACTGATCGGCGCCACCGCTGCCTATGTCTATTTCTTCCAGTCCTGCCGCCGCAAGAAGTTGAAATTCAAGCTACCCCCTGGCAGCCGTATCTGCGACGGAGGCGGCTATCGAGGCCGTTTTGGCGTTGTTACCCGTGATGATTACTATGCCATGGTCAAGGAAATACTGGATATCCCCGAGAATCATTGCGTCAACGTACTCGGCGAGGCGGAAACAGCTACCAACCTGTTTGACGATCCTTTGCGCCGCCACATCAAGGGTTTACCACCACGGGAGCGCACTCGTCCGGTGCCGCCATGGTCCAGGGTGCTTGCCATGAATATCGATGACCTGAGCCCTCTGCCTGATGGCGAAGTCGGGCTGCTGGCTCACTGGGATCTTGCCAATGTGCCAACCGTTCTGGCGGTCATCACCGACAACCTCGGTTACACCAGCAACAATGGCACCTGCTGTGAGATAGTCGGCCGCGCCAAGATCGAAAATGGCAAGGTTTCACCGTTGCCGGATGAAGACCGCACTATCGGGGCAATGGGAGATTCCACCATTTTCCGGATGCTTGAGGCATATTCGAATTTTTCCATCGACCTCAAAATGCGCTTTGCCAAGGATCCCAAAACGCAAGATCCGAGCATAAGGGAGGAGATTGAGGCACGTCCAGGGTCAGTGGCTTCCTGTCCGCAGGTAGTCGACGAGATTCTTGTCTCCCAGGCCAGCAAGGAGGCAGAAGAAGAGCGGGATCGGTCATTGAACGCTTTCAGGGATCAGACTGACCGTCCGTTGGAGTGGTATGTGAAAGAGGCAGAGAAGCAGAAGCTGGTTGACCACCCCGCCGGATTGCAGTCGGAGAAGCCGTCAAATCCGACAAAGGGCTGATGCTGATAATTGTAGAGATGCAAGATTGTTCGTTTCAGAGTAACTTTGAAAGCTGATAATTCCGTTTTTGAGTTAAGATTACACCAAACCGGCATGAAGGAGGTAAAGCAGTCGTATATTATTTGTACATTATGGACAGCCGACGACTTCAAATAAGGTGCCGCTTGATTGCGAATAACTATCTTTAATCAGTGCTCAATCCTGAAACCCGAGTGGAATGTCTCTATTGAAAATGGAATCCCCCAGTAGCTTACAATCATTGCAAACAGTGCAATAAGCGCATACAAGGCCAGCTTGCGGCCACGCCAGCCAAAGGTTACCCTTAAATGAAGGTAGATGCCATAGGTAAGCCATGAAACCAGCGACCAGACTTCAACTGGATCCCAGTTCCAGTAGTTTCCCTTGACCTGATTTGACCAGAAGCAGCCGGAAACCATCATAAGGCCATACATGATAAAGCCCCCTGCAACAAAGCGATAACTCATATTATCTATATCTGCAAGAGTTGGAAGCCTGTCGTAAATTGCACCTGTCTTTTTCTCTTTCAACAGATAAACAAGCCCCAGACCGGCTGCAATCAGCACAGAAGCAAAACCTGCCGAAGCGCCGACGATATGCACCCAGATCCAGCCACTCTGCAATGCCGGAGCAATGGTTGCGGCAACCTCCTTCATCAACGTCCCTCCCCACCCCATCAGGACAAACACAATCGGAATGACGAGCGCTCCAATCGGGCGAACCTTGTCAGTAGAGAACTGAAGCGCCAGGAAAACAAGTACTGCCATGAAAGCGCCAAGTGATATTGATTCTGAAATGGAAATAAACGGAGTAATATCGGTTGCTGACCAGCGAAGGGCAATTGTCGTAATATGCAGCACAAAGCCTGTTACAGCGCTGAACTGACCCAGGGTAAAGAGTTTATCCTGCCTGGCTATTACACCGAAAATATAGGCAAATGTGCTGATCCCGTAAAATCCTACCGCAGACCAAAAGCAGACAAGTTCTGTTTGCATATATCTCTCCCTGAAAAATTTTTATTATTATGTCGGTTGAAACGATTGAAAGCTTGCTGCGATTTTTTCATATCTTCACTGCTTTTTAAAGAGAAGCGGTTTGCAGTCTGACTTTAAAACCTGTCTCATTCATTGTTTTACCCCCTCATAAAGACAGGTATTCAATAGATTCACTCCCACATCGTTCTTACTGGATAACGACTGATATGAGAATCAGGGGTCATAATCACCATACTGCCGGCAATTGCCTGACAGATAAGCATCCTATCGAATGGATCGTTGTGGTAATCGGGCAGACGCGCAAGCTGGAATACGGCAGATTCATCAAGTGGTAGAGATTCGATTTGATGTTTTGTACGCCATGTATCAACAAACTCCTGAGGAGACTGCGGTAGAGGAAGCTTGCCAATGGAGTGCTTGATGATAATTTCCCAGACAGAAACAACACTGAGGCTGACACTGTTTGAAGGATCTGAAACAGCCCGGCGAACCTTGTCAGAAAGCTTCTCGCTCCCCTCGATTATCCAGAGGAAAACACAGGTATCGAGCAGAATGTTCAAAATGTTTTCCCGGAAAAAAGTGCCACTACGGTCTCTGGCAATTCGTCGAAAAACGAATCAGGCACCAAAAAAGCACCCTTGCCAAGACCTATCGGGCGCGGTTCATGATATTTCGTTTTGATCGGTCGAATTTCTGCAATCGGGCGATTACGCTTGCAGAGGATAATGCTTTCGCCCTTTCCGACCTCGTCCAGATAATGGGAGAAGTGCGCTTTGGCTTCATGTACGTTGATAGTGATCATAATGGAAAACAGTAAACCAACTTGTTAGTCAAGTCAAGAGTGTACTATTTCGCATACCGACAAAACAGTTGCGTATATACTTAACCAATGGCATTATACTACTAGTTTAACGCAAGCGGTTAAACCTATAAAATATATACAGCAGCAGTTCTACGAAGAGAGGAACCTCCATGAGTTCTATCAGAAACCCATTTTCCAAAACAGTCATTGGAGATCATGAGCCGCTCTGCAATCAAAAAAATCTTCTTGCTGCACTTTTGCTTGAGGCACGCTCAGGGAACAACAACGTACTGCTCGCTCCGCGCAGATGCGGAAAGACTTCGCTGGCAATGAGATTAGCCAGGGATTACCGCAGGGAAGATGGTTTAGCCACATTCTGCGATCTCAGTGCAGTTCCGTCAACAGATGCAGCCGCCGACCGTATCGCTACCGCCCTATATGCCTCTCTTAGTGTTAATAACAAGATCTTCACAAAACTGTCCCGGTTGGTCACTGCATTTGTCCCGGTTATCACCATGAACCCCGACGGCTCATTTTCAGTTTCCGCTGCCGCATCCGGACTTGCAAGGAACGGCCTTGACCGGCTTGTTTCAATAGTTGCCTCACTGGACACGATATCTTCCCAAACCAAGATGCCTCTTCTCGTTATCTTCGACGAGTTTCAAGACCTTGCAATGCTTAAAGACGGCGCGCAGATTGAGGCAGCCTTGCGCGCAACAATCCAGCATCACAAAGCTTCATACTTGTTTATTGGCTC
The DNA here is from genome assembly GCA_031401815.1 of Geobacteraceae bacterium. Lineage (GTDB taxonomy): Bacteria > Desulfobacterota > Desulfuromonadia > Geobacterales > DSM-12255 > JANNRW01. The sequence goes on from JANNRW010000460.1 coordinate 7,135, forward strand.
ACGAAGAAAACTTCTGCGCGACATGTTTGATTCGCCGAAGCGCGCATTCTATCGCGGCGCCACCACACGGGATCTGCCTTTCATAGCTCCAGATGAGTTTTCCATGCATCTCGTTATGCTGTCGAAAGAATCGGGGGTTACATGGCCGAGAAAGATCACGGATCAGATTGTCGCCATTGCAGAATCTCACACGTACAGTGTTACAGCCATAGCACACGCGCTGTATGAATCGACCGCGCCAAATGCGCCAACAGAGGGCGATCTTGCCAAAGCCGTCGATACGGCTGTAGCCAGAGAAACGTCATTATTCACGTCAATATACGCTTCACTTACACCGCAATCGCGTACCTTGATTCAAGGGCTCGCAAAAGAACCGACTAGACAACCAATGTCGGGTGAGTACATGAATCGTCACAAACTTACCAACGCTGCAACTGTGAAAAAATCGCTGGTCGCACTGATAAACAGTGATCATATCGCAAAAGATGAAAGTGGACTTATCACTCTCACAGACCCGTTACTAAAACGCTGGCTAAATGAGAGATGGGGGAAACAACAGATGATAAGCATGCCTTCGATACGTTGAGCCTTCGGTAATGGGTTGGGTATTTTAGTATAGCATTTCAGGTTTCAATCGCAGACGGTCTCGCAGAACCCCATCAGCTAAGACATCAGCCTAGGAGGCTGTCGGACTTAGAATAAATCTGCTGCAAATCCGTCTGAACGATCCATATTTATCCGCTTTCTTGGTCAATAGAACAACTATTGACCTGCAAAATCGACTAAATCTGTCTTCGCTCAGCCGAATTTTCGCTTTGATTTCCTAAGTCCGACAGCCTCCTAGAAGCTAATTTCCTTGTTGGCATATATTTTTTCAGGTATTGCCCTGCTATCAGTCAGGATGCTTCCGGTGGAGATAAAGATGAGCCGAACTCCGACAGCGGCGCTGGCTTCGAGTCTTACCCGCTATGCATCACTTTTTGCACAAGCAGCCCCGAGGATGGCTTGCTGCTCTGCCTGTCCGATGGTGAACTTCAGATTTGCAGAGGCGTAACTTCCATAGGTGTTGAAGAGTATCTGCGGATACTTCAGCAGCGGAATAATTTTTATTATGTCGATTGCAACGATTGAAAACTTGCTGCGATTTTTTCATATCTTCAATGCTTTTTAAAGAGAATTCTCACAACTTGACAATTCACCTTCAAGATATATATAGTTTACAAAAAAGCATATGCATATACTTAAAACACAAATCCTTTTAACAAGTTTATGTTACTTATGAGCTATAGTATTCCGAAGATTAACCATAAAGTGAAATAATAGGAGACAGAAATGAACACCCCTCAGAAAAAAGTTACGCTGACTAAGCTTCTTACCGCACTTGCCATAATCGGCTTTATCGGTGCAACCCCGACAATTGTCAAAGCCGCCCCAGCTGAAAAGGCCACTGAGAAATCCGCAGTTATCCAGATCAAGAGCAGCTTGCGCGAAATCGCAGAAGCGGGATCACTTTGGGAGAAGGCTGGTGGTTGTAGCATGCGGGATTGCTTGTTAACTGACAATCTGGTTGCCGCCGGGAAACTCCCAGCTGCGCCCCAACTCCCACCTGATATCGGAATTGATAATCTTCCTCTTCTTTACAGTACTACAGAAAGACCCATGGGGGGCTGTGGCGCTAAAAACATAGGGGCATCATCGACCACTAACCTTACACTGCTTAATGTCTCTGAGCAATTTTGTCGGGATTACAACAATTCAGTCGGACTCGGTCGCACGATTGTGGGAAACTGCAATTCCAGTGGTGACTGCATAGCCAGCGGCAGCACTAATCCATATCATTTCCCTAAAATAGGCAGCTCAACCTTTTGCTTTCTTCGTAAGGACATATTTGCTGTTGTCTGGATGACAGATGTCAGCAGCACGCCGTGTCCCGATGGAGGATTTTGACAATTATCCGATTCTAAATCAAATATACATTCAGGCAGCAAGGATTAAGAATCCGAGGGAAACGATCTGCTTAAGATTATTGCATCCTGTTCTCTAACAGCCACTCATCATATGCCTTGCGTAAGGCAACCTTCATCGGCAACTGCATCATAAGCGATAAAAAATGGGTCATCGGGAATCCTGAACGCGGGATTTTTGAAATTCGCTTGAGAATCCGGTCAAAACGGAAAAGCTCCCTGTTTAACCGGTGATACTCCTCCTCTCTTCTACGAGGGGTCATAACAGGATCTGGATGCTCAAAAACAGCCCTTACACCGGTGAAGGACTCCCATCCCATCCCTTGCAACAAAAATGGCTTGTACGCCTCATAAAGCTCCGTACCCGGCAATGGCGTAAGCAACACAGGGTGTAAGCCGATATTATGTTTTTCAGATAACTCCAAGGCTCTTTTGAACCCTTCAATCGAATCCTGACGTCCTCCCAAAACTACAAACAAGACAACATCAATCCCTGCATCCTGCATTTTTTTAACGGCTGACAACCGATCCGGCCCCTGTTTTCCTTCAGCCTTGAAAACCCCCAGGCTTGACTCGTCGCTTTCCCATCCTACCCAGACAGAGAACAGTCCGGATTTACGCGCAGAATAAAGCATCTGCTCTCCACGTGGGCTCTGTATTGCTTTCAGATCACCAAAACCGTACCAGTGCCGCTTCCTTCCGCAGGCAAGCTCGTCAAATAGCCTGATGCTGCGATCAATGTCCCCCCCCCAGATATTGTCGTCACCATTAAACCAGACGTTACCGGCACAAGCTTCTATTTCTGAAACCACCTCAGGGATTGGTCGATACCGAATGGTGTCCCCAAAAAAACGACGGACAGAACAGAAGGTACAACGGTAAGGGCAACCTCGCATGGTAAAAAAAGCCCGGAAACGGTAGTTTCCCTTGAGCTTTCCGTCCAGTGGCATGGGTAGCCCTTCAAGGGAGAGGCGCACGCCATGGTAAAACTTCTTCAGAGCTCCGTTCTCTGCATCGGCAAGAAACTCACCCCAGACGGACTCTGCCTCGCCAATCACAACAGCATCCGCATGAGACGCTGCTTCGTCTGGAAGAGCCGTGACATGAATCCCGCCAAGAACCACCCTGAGTCCAAGCCTGCGGCACTCGTCAGCAAAAGCATAAGCCCACGGTGCTGTAGCCGTCATCACGCTGATAGCAACCAGATCAGTCGACAGATCGGCAGGCGAAAGCTTAACCTGGTTAGCATCAACTTGCGTTACTTCAATGCCCGGATTTTCTCGCCGGGTCAAAGCGGCAAGGTATTCGAGAATGGGGGGAACAAGAGGAACACGACCGGAAAAAGGAAATTCTGGGGAGATTATTGTGATCTTCATGCCGATATTAACTGTAACAGGGTAGGCAGCATACGCTAAACCGAAGTAATTGAGTCAGGTCTGCCAGAAGCCCTGAGCGCATTAACTTTATGCCGGTCACTTTTCCACTGTTCGTAGCAGATTTTGACCCCGGTTCTCACCGGCAGTTGTGACATAAGCGAGAGTATATGGGCATAGGGGAAACCGGCTCGCGGCACTTTCAACACATGACGTAGTACCCGTGGCAGGCTCAGCTGCTCCAACATGCTGAGGTAAAACTCCTCTTCTCGGACCTCTGGTGTCATGACCGGATCTGGATGCTCGAAAAGGGCATAGGCTCCGTTGTAATACTCCCAGCCAAGCTCCTTGTAAATAAAGGGTTCATATTGCTCCGCCAGTACTGTACCCGGGTATGGGACGACAAGAGAAGGGTGCATGCTTACCCCCAGACGGTCAGCAACCTCTACGGCTCTCTTGAAATCGTCCAGGGTGTCATTACGGGAGCCGAGCATATAGAAAAGTGAAACATCAATGCCATGATCCTTAAGCGTACGCACCGCCCGTTCGCGGTCAACCCCGATCTTCCCTGTAGCCCGATATGCCTTGACCCCCTCCTCTGAAATCGCCTCCCACCCTACCCAGACGGAAAGAAGCCCACCTTCACGGGCAGCATTAAGCATACGGGATCCTTCCGGGAGAAGAACCGGCCCAAGACTGCCGAACGCCATGAATTTCTTGCGACTGCCGCGTAGCGCGTTGAACAGTTCTATGGAACGCTCTGTCTTTCCGGCCCACCAGATATTCTCATCACCTATTTCATACATTTTTTCCGGGATAGCGGCCACGTCACGCACCACATCATCAATAGGACGGAAGCGGATATTTGATCCGAAAAATTTATTCACTGAACAGAAGGTACACTGATATGGGCAGCCCCGTGAAGTATTGACAATCCGGAACTTGTGATTTCCCTTCAGCATGCCGTAAAGAGGGGTAGGCAATCCGGTCATATCGACCTGTGCTCCCTGGTAGAAAGGCTGTAAAGCTCCTTTCTTGTAATCCTCCAGTACGGTGGGCCAGACCGACTCCGCCTCACCGATGACCACTGAGTCACCATGAAGTTTCGCCTCTTCCGGCATGGCAGAGGCATGCATTCCTCCGAAAACCACCTTTACCCCACGTTCGCGCAAACGATCTGCAATCCGGTATCCTGGCACAGCCGTAGGGGTCAAAATACTGATGGCCGCCAGATCGCACTCCAGGCTCTCCACTGCCTCAGGAGTTGCGCTGGCGCTGATCAGCTGGATATCGATAGATGGATCTGCCTGATGAGTCAGAGCGGCGAGGTATTCCAGTATTGGCGGGGCTATTGGTGCCCAGCCAAAAGGGAGCGGGGGGAAAATGATTGCCAGTTTCATAAAATATCTATTTCCTGGTGAATAACAGTTAGAATTTGATCTCTTGATTAGAATAGATCTTGGTCAAAACACCATTCAGATCCGCGTCAGGATAAGCATAACGCTTACCGTCGGCTTTCATCTCCAACTTTGATACCATTGCTGCCCGGAACGATCCGTCAGGGTATATAACAAATTTCACCTCCAATCCTCTTTCCTTCACACCATCCGCTTTTGCACTGCTATCAATTGTCTTGCTGTCAAACCAGCCGCTAAAATCGATGTAAACATTTTTCCCGCGTGGTGATGATTGAACTTTCCATTCTTTTTTTGCCAGGAAAGCATATCTGCCAAATGCCTCCTCGATGGTAGCCGAAGGGTAATCCGCAAGTTTTTTATCTTTGAAAATCTTTGCACCATCTGAATTAGTTGATTCTATTACGTTATTGTTGGAAGGTTTAGCTTCACCATGAGTTTTCTCAGGCACGTTGCTGCTCTCTTTGATACAACCGGCTGCCAGGAGGGCAATAAGACAAAGTTTCACAATATTTGCTACTATATACACAACAGTTCTCCTTGACTGAATAATGTTATATTCTGAATCTGGCATGGAAGACCTCTATATTGGAAGGCATTTCATATTACAATACAACGATTTAAAAGTTTGTTCACGAAATAACTTTTTTTCTCCCTCGCAGCATTCTGCCCAAAGTCGTAATAATCATCCCCGCCAAACCGGCCCAAAGGCTTGTCAGCACAATCGGTTTTCCAGGCTCGTATTGTACTGCCATCCCCACCCAGTAACGCACCTCAGGTGCAGACAGCACGTATTCACCCACTGCAACCGGCTGCCCAATGGGTGCCTTCTCGTCGGCGTAAGGTTTAATTATGGGCGAGACCCCTTGGGAATCAAGGGGAAAAAGCTTAAATTGTACATCTCCGGCTCTCTCCTGAAGCTTTGACGGCAGATATTCCACCTGCATCGCCATAAGTGGCTTTTCCGGAGGCGAAGGGAAGAGAACCGGTTCAGGAATGATTTTTTCTCCGTCCCTGTAGCCGGTTGAATATCTGAAACTTTCATCACCTTGACGGATGCTCTGTAGTGGCAGATGGCCTCCGTAGAGCACTCGTCCCTGTCGGTCAGAAAGTATTAGCAGTAGCGAATACCCCTCCCTGTCGTTGAAATAATCGACTCCCTGGTGTGTAAGTTTATTGGTTATGTAGATGATCCCCTGCTTCCGGTTTGCACTCTCACCAACAGATATTTCGTAGGCAGCCCGCTTGTCTTCGCCACTGATCTTATAACCGGAGTGCATTTTTATCAGTGCGGTCTCCCCTTGAAAATGTGAAAAACTGAAGAAACGCCCTTTCACAATATTTTCGTAACTACGCTGGTCTCCGCTGGGAAGCGCCTCACCTTCCGTCAAACGGATCATCCCGCGGAAATAGAAAAGGCTGTTATAGACAACTCCCATCAGAATAGCTACAAAGCTGAGGTGAAAAAGGATCATGCCGAATGATACCAGGGTAATTCGACGTCGCCAGACCCTGCCGAAAAAACAACAGGCTACGTTTAGTACCAGTAGCACCAGCAGAGCGTTAAACCAGATTGTCCCGAATATCATGCGACCGGCCTCGGTGCCTCGCCAGACCGTAACCCCAACAACACAACAGGCCAGAATAGCTACCAGCAATGCCATTGCCAGCCTGGCAGATGCCAGAAAATCGTACATTATGCGGGTAATTTTGTGGATCGGGTGGTAGCTGGGCTCTACAGGAAATTTTTCCTGTTCCGATTCGTCATCTGCTGGAGGAGGGATTGAATTACTCATATTTGTATATATTGCCTTTTGCCATTAATAGCAATCATTGGTCACATTACGGTTACTTTATCAACTGTGGCTTCAGAAATCCTCCGTCCACCCTTTCCAGAGCAACTGCTGAGCGTCTGTTCACCTTTAAAAACTGGTCAGTGACCATACTTTCTCCATCAACCCAGCAACTGCCGTAATTGTATTCTGACAGATTCACCGCCACCGGCTTGCCACTCCCGTCCCGGATGACACTTTCAACATAAGCGTAATGATCTCTGGAGAGGAATTGGGCAACATACCCCTTTCTAACCTGTTCCGGACTCACTGGCAGTAATTGTGGCACCGACCCGCTCTTCCCCTGCACGATTCTTTTCTCGATGTAGTCTGTGCAAAACCCCCTCTTTGAGAGCCAGCACCTGACATCGCCGACAGTACACCCTACCCGGGCGGTAACCTGATTAATAACTCGATTGCTGCAAACAGGGAGCTCTGCAGCATCTGCATAGCCTGACTCAAAAAGTATAAGTGATAAGATCAGAGTTAAACCCGGCACGAACTTCATAATCTCTCCACTTTCCAGGCTAGTTGCTTCCCATCCTTCACCCCATAGGCAACCGATTTGCCATCGGCAGTGAACTGCACATCAAACACCTGCTCATATGAGGGCAGCTGCCGCAATACCTTGCCTGAACTGTC
>JANNRW010000461.1:0-3304 GCA_031401815.1 Geobacteraceae bacterium
AGCATGAATGCCCGGAAGGACAGCCGGGATCAGCTGACCGGTCAATTCGTGAATAAATGCGCCAAACGAGGTATCTTCCTGTGGCGGGCGTCCAACGGTAGTAAATGGCCAGATTGCCCCGGTGCGGTGAAAAACCTCCTCGACCCGGATAACCGGAAAATCGTGAACCAGGCTATAGTAACCAAGGTGATCTCCAAAAGGCCCTTCAGGCAGGGTCTTGTCCGGATCGATTGTACCGGTGATGCAGAAGTCGGCCTCTGCGGGCATCGGAAGAAGCCCGGGACGGCAGACCATCCGGAGCCTCTGCCCGCCGATCAGACCGGCAAAAGAGAGCTCAGGCATCCCTTCAGGTAAAGGCATTACAGCTGCAAGCGAAAGTGCCGGAGGACCTCCGACAAAGATGCTGACCTTTAAAGGTATCCCCCTGTCAATAGCCTCGGCATGATGGATTCCTATACCCCGGTGGATCTGGTAATGGATCCCTGCCTCCCTGTTTGGGGCATAGCTGTTACCGGAGAGCTGCACCCGGTACATTCCGAGGTTGGAGCTTCTGAAACCCGGAGCAGCTGGGCTCTCGGAATAAACCTGCGGCAAGGTAATGAACGCTCCGCCATCAAGAGGCCAGGATTTTAGTTGTGGCAACTGATCCATGCTGATCCGGTTCGCAAGGATAGGGCCTGTTCCGGTTTTTTTCGGTAGTAGATGAGTTACCGCAGGTAATACCCCGGCAAAAAAGAGCGGCCTCTTGAAAAATTCAGCAGGATTGATCTTGAGTGCAACCAGTTTTTCTATTGACGACAAAGTATCCCTGAAGAGGAAACGGGTACGCTCAGATGTACCGAAGAGATTACCCAGCATGGGGAAACAACACCCTTTCGGATTTTGAAAGAGAAGTGCCGGCCCTCCGGCTGCATAGACCCGGCGCTGAATGCAGCCCATTTCAAGCTCAGGGGAGACTTCCACCTCAACCCTCTTCAGCATGCCGTGAAGCTCAAGATCCTTCACACACTCCTGCAAATTTCTGTGGCCCATTCTCTTCTCCGGGAGATGATTACGATCAGTTTGAAATATGCAAACTCCAGAAAGAAATCAGGGGCGAGCAACGTCATGCGCCACCCACCCCTGAATATTCTAAATATTAGCCTGAACAGTTTGTGATTTTAAGCTTCAGGGCTTGGCCGCCTCATCAATCAGAAAATTCATCAGATTAACCACCTGCTTGACATCATCTCTGGTCATATTTGATTTAGGTTTGCGAAGCATCTTGATGCCATAGGCTTTTGTAGCCTGCTTGTCAAACGGCTGACCGGTTACCGGAGCAATTCCGGTCTGAATCGCTATCACTGTCCGCTCCTGTGTATGACACTGAATGCATTTGACTTTCATGATCTCAAATGCACCCTTCATATCAGAAGGTACCTGGGTCGGGTCAAAATTCATCTTGTCACCCTTGCCAATAGCTCTTATGCGGGCATGAGACGGAAGAGCAAGTGTGAGAACCAGCAGCGAAACCGCCAGGGCAGTGATTAATCTCATCTTTATAATCTCCTTCTTTTAAATTATCTGCTGAATGTTAAAAAGCAACTCTTATACCAAGCAACAGGATATCACTGGTCTGTTTTGCCAGACTGTTTTCTGCAACAACATTCTGATACTCAAGGGTAACTTTTGTATTTTGAAGTGGTGAATATGAAATCGCCGGGATATATCGCTTGTAGATGGTTCCGTCATTCATCTCCTGGTATTCAAAACGGAAAAGCGCCAGCAGATCAGTGCTGAGCATATATTCACCCTGTGCCGCATAAACATCAGTGATCTCTTCAAGATGCGAGGTGAAATCAGGATTTGCGTCACGCCCGTTTGCCCAGGCAAGCTTCATTCTGGCGTTCATGACTACAAAGTCAATCTCGACCCCCCCCCGGAAAAAGTTGTTACGCTGATTTGAGGCAAGGCTGCCTGAATTGCGGCCTGTATAGGCATACCCTCCAAGAACCATATACATATAATCGAAAATACTCTCCTTATCAAGATCAATATCCGGCTCATTCGCACGAAAATCAGAGCCACCTAATTTAAATGATAAATGTCCATACCCTTCGTTACTCTCCTGACCATTTCTGTCTACCAGTCCACCAGCCAGAAAAACCCGGTTGAAGAGCACTGCATTTGCCTCAATAGCATCTTCCGGTGAATCGGAAGTGAATGTTGAACTCTTTATACTGAAGTGGGTAGTTGCAAAATCAGATATCCCGGTCTTGTTTGTTTTCTTCCAGAGTGAGAGTTTAGGGCGAAATCGCCCGATTTTCAGATTAACCGGTGAGCCGAATGTATTTCTCCAGACAAGATAGAACTCTTCGAGATCATTTGCATACGGAGGATCCATGTTTGTCGGAGTATTACTCACAGCCGGGTTGAAAGCGCCTTCGGAATAAAGGTTATATTTCAGAAAAAAACCGAGCTTGTCCTTAAACACTCCACCTGCAAGAAGGGAGACAGCGCGCGTCGAAAGATCTATCTTGTCGCTGATAGATTTATCATCATAAGAAGCATTAAGAGTAGCAGCCAGTGAAATCGGTGCTGTCTGAGGCAGTCCGGCAAGCCAGAGCGGTTCACTCTTTCGTTGGGCACCAAGCAGCGGCTCGTCAGGCGTTGCGGGAGAGAGAGCAGCCTGCTTCTTAAGTTTGAGAAGTATTTCTGGATCCCCCTCCCCTCTTACAGATGTATTAATCTCACCCTTTGCAGTGGAGCCATTCCTGTTTTTCTTGTTCCAGACAAAACCGTTCTTCATGAAAACATCGCCGTATTCATTCAGTTCGGGAAAGATAGTATGACAGGTAGCACACTCGGTGTTGTGCTCCCTGCTGAAAGCCGGGATGGCGTGAGTATCGGTGGAATGACTCAACAATACTATGAGTATAATTACAACCAGCAGAATTATATTTATTGATTTATTGTACATAATTAAGATCTCCAAAATGATTTAATTATAGGCATTGTCAATATCTGTCAGCAGGACTTGCGACCCCTGCGCCATTTTTGTTACCGCCGACAAGAAGATAGTCCATCGCATCCTTCACTTGCGCCGGCGAAAGGCCAGCCGGTCTGGGGTTAAGCAGATTGTTATTATTGTACCAGTCATTCAGAACCTGCCGCACACTATAATCCAGTCCGCCGCCATCAATATCGTCGAAGGAGTCGTACAAGAGTCTCTTCACATAACGGCTGTTGTGGGCAAATGCGCCATAGTCATGGAACAGTGTATTGAAGTTGAAGGCAGCGCCCATGTTTGCTTCACCGGTACCGG
>JANNRW010000462.1:0-2921 GCA_031401815.1 Geobacteraceae bacterium
CTGAAACAGCCGTACGTATTTGACTATGAAAACATGCGTTTGGGAATGCTCATGTTTGCCTGGGGACTGTTCAAGAAGGTAGTGGTGGCAGACCGACTGGCCATTTTTGTCAACACGGTATATGGGGATGTCCATTCTTACACCGGTATGTCGCTGATCCTGGCAACCTGGCTCTACGCCTTTCAGATATATTTTGACTTCTCCGGCTACACCGACATGGCTCTGGGGTCGGCCCGCATGTTCAATATCCGGCTAACCCAGAACTTCAATAGTCCCTATCTTGCCACCTCAATCGCCGACTTCTGGCGGCGCTGGCATATTTCATTTTCACGCTGGATTCTGGACTACATCTTCAAGCCGTTGCAGATGAGTTGGCGGGATTGGGGCAGGGCAGGGACTGCCCTGGCGCTGTTAATAACCTTTATGGTGTCAGGGGTATGGCATGGCGCCAGCTGGGGGTTTGTGACTTGGGGTTTGCTCCACGGGTTTTATCTGGCCTGCTCGGTGTACTACAAACCATGGCAGAAGAAGCTTCACAATGCTCTGGGGATTGAGAAGAGTTGGTTTTTATCTGTCGGGCAGGCCATAGTTACATTCAACATGGTTTGTTTTGCCTGGATCTTCTTTCGGGCAAATAACCTGGCAGATGCTTTATATATTGTGTCACACTTGTTCATTGGTGCAACAGGTATCAGGAACTTACTTTATTGTCACGGCTCAAATGAACTGTGTATTCTGGTTCTGGTTTTAACTGCTCTTGCTCTGACTAGAGTTTATGTGGCAGGCAAAAAAGAATATTTTTATTTGGAATGGCCTGGATGGCTACGTTGGCCTCTCTATATTATGCTTCTGTTTGCTACAACGATTCTTTATGTGGATAACAGTCGACCGTTTATTTACTTTCAGTTTTGAATCGACCTCTAGCTTATCTGATATATTGGCATTATACTGCCGCAGAATATGTTCCCAAAGTATAGGTAAATATGTTGTACTGAGGAATCATGCCAGAACCACAAAAATTGATTATCGAGGCTGGCCGCGCGGAACAGCACTACTGGGCTGACCTCTGGCGTTACCGTGAACTGTTTTACTTCCTGGCCTGGCGAGATATCCTGGTGCGCTACAAACAGACCGCCATCGGTGTGGTGTGGGCGCTTCTACGCCCCTTTTTAACCATGGTCGTGTTTACCGTAGTATTCGGTAAACTGGGCAAATTTCCTTCCGATGGCGCGCCGTATGCGGTCATGGTTTTTGCCGCCATGCTACCCTGGCAATTCTTTGCAAATTCCCTCTCCGAAGCAAGCAACAGCCTGATCGGCAACGCCAATCTGATCTCAAAAGTGTACTTTCCACGGCTGATTGTGCCGACCAGCGCCGTTATCACCAGTTTTGTGGATTTCCTGATTTCCGGTTTAATTCTGATTGCCCTGATGGCTTGGTACCGCTTTATGCCCAGCTGGAGAATAATCACCCTGCCATTTTTCGTCGCAATAGCTTTTGCAGCCGCCATGGGAATCGGGCTCTGGTTAACCGCCCTCAACGTCAAATACCGCGATTTTCGTTATATTGTGCCGTTCATTGTCCAGTTCGGCCTGTATATTTCGCCGGTCGGATTTTCCAGTAGTGTCGTACCGGAAAAATGGCGGCTGCTGTATTCATTAAATCCCATGGTGGGGGTAATTGACGGCTTCCGCTGGGCAATCCTCGGCGGCAACGCCACGATCAACTGGCCAAGCTTTATGCTTTCCAATGGGCTGGTGCTGTTGTTTCTCATAAGCGGAATATGGTACTTCCGGCGTACGGAAAAATCGTTTGTTGATGTGATTTGATGATATTCTGTTTGTCTCTGCTTCACTTCCGGTGATATAAAAAACAGCACGCAAAAATGAACTTCTATCCCCGCTATACTTTTCCTTGAAAGAAATAATCATGTCAGAATCAACAGATGGCGAATTTTCTGCTAAAAAATCCGATCAGTTTAATATTGTATTGATATCTCTTTATAATACTGAATGTTATTCCATTCGTACTTTTCACAGCATATTAAAAAAATCAGGTTTTAATGTTACTACCATTTTCTTCAAAAAGAGAGAATCTGATTTCACCTTCAATACATATACTACAATTGAAATTGATTATTTGTCAGAACAAATCAAAGCGTTAAATCCGTCTTTGATCGGTATTAGTGTGATGTCAGCTTTTTTTGATTTAGCTTCTAAAATTACTAATAAAATTAAAGAACAAATGAATACGACCGTTATATGGGGGGGAATACACCCTACCATTAGGCCGGAACAGTGTTTAAATATCTCTGATATGGTTTGCATTGGTGAGGGTGAACAAGCGATTCTTGAATTAGCTGAAAGAATGTCCTGCGGTGAAGACACCAGTAATATTAATAACTTATGGATTAAAAACAGCAACGGGATTGTTGAAAACGAATTGCGGCCATTGGTTCAGGATTTGGATTCACTCCCTTTCCCGGACTACTCCAGTAATGACAAATATTTAATAGATGAAAACAAGACTGTTCCTTGTAACTACAATGATGTGATCCAATCTCAGGGTATGAGTTTTATGACTTCGAGAGGTTGCCCATTCAGTTGTACATTTTGCGCCAACGGCATTTTGAGAAAAGTTTATCAAAACAAAGGGAGTTATGTTCGACAGAGAAGCGTTGACACTGTCATTCAAGAACTGGAATATTTAAAGAACAATTACACAGTTCCATCTATTCGCTTTGAAGATGATGTGTTTACAATGAATGGAGCATGGCTGGAGGAATTTGCATTAAAGTACAAGGAACGTATTGGGCTTCCTTTTTGTGCTTATGGACATGCTGGATATACAAAAGAGGAAGCGTTGCAACTTCTGAAAGAAGCCGGTTGCGTTCATGTCGAGATCGGTATCCAGTCCGGCTC
>JANNRW010000463.1:0-5939 GCA_031401815.1 Geobacteraceae bacterium
AATTTCTTGAAGCCGCCGCCGGTGCCGGAAATACCAACCGTCACCTTGACGTCACCTTTTTTCAGTTTCTGGAAATCCTCGGCTACCGCCTCAGTGACCGGGAAGACCGTACTGGAACCGTCGATCTTGACAATCTTGTCGGCAGCGCTGGCAGGATTGTAAGTAGTGATGGAACCGAGCAGGGCGGTGGCTGCCAGTAACGATATTTTCTTTAACATTTTATTCTCCCTTTAAATTGAATGCTTACTCTTATATGTCGAGAGTAACAGCAGAATGTTACAGTTATGTTACGGCCATGCTAAAGTTCTGCCAACTTTCATAATTCTTCTCGAAAGCGGCGGGGAGAGAAGCGTACTGCAATAATTCTAACAGCTGCAAGCGACAGCACAAGAGCTATAACCATTGCTATCTGCTCCCAATCCACCTCCCTGTACCAGAAGGCCATTACTTCGGTTAGAACCACGACGATTACCGTGTCGATAATATAGGTGACCTTCACCCGCCCCTCGGAAAAATAGGCCAGGGCAGTACGGAGCACTTCGACCATGGCAAGCACTGTCAATATATCCACCAGCACCCGACGGAAATACTCGTGAAATTCAACCTGCACCAGCAGGCGAAGATCGTAGAACGTGTAACCGATGCCGATGAGTATGGCGGAAAGAATGGCAAGAATGAGGAACGACAGAAGCACTCGGGCCGAGGCTTCGAAAAAACGGGTGATTTTAATGTCAATAATTTCTGTCTGATACATGGAGCCTCCCGGTTATGGTTTTGGTTATAGCATAGCTCCGAGACTGTTACAGGGATGTGACAGGATGGCGAATGTGGTGCAACAACCTGCAAATTGTTACAGGATTTTCAATAGACGGTAATCAGATTGTAATAAAGGGGTGCTAAAATGAGGAAAAAATAAAATGTACCGGAGAGAATTGTGAATCTGATGCCCATGGGAGATTATTACGTATGGCACTGCGACTGGTGCGACAGCACCAACCAGACTATCTGGACCCGGTTCGAGAACGTCATCCACTGTTCCGCATGTCAGCGACAAATTTCGCTGATCAGTAGCAGTCTATTCCACACGCAGAAACAAGAGTTGCGCACCATTGATAATACGATTTAATCGAATTTCTTATCAAAATGAAATAGATTCATACGACGAAAGCTACAGCTAAAAGGTTGAGGAGAACAATTACTCCTGCACTTTTTTCAAGGTAAAACTGAAAGTCGCCCCCCGGCTGTCACGGTTATTCTCCGCCCTGACCGTGCCGCCATGCAGCTGGACAATATGCTTGACAATGGCCAGGCCGAGGCCGGTGCCCCCTTCATCGCGGCTGCGGCCGGAATCTACACGATAGAACCGCTCAAACAGTCGCGGAATACTCTCTGTCGGCACCCCCATACCGCTGTCCTGCACGGCAACCCTCTGATATCCATCCTCTTCGTTGACGCTGATCGCGACCCGCCCGCCTTTTGGTGTAAACTTTACCGCGTTGTCGAGAAGATTGACCAGAACCTGCTCCAGTCGGCCCTGATCAGCCATTACCGGCTGCAAAGGTTCAGGTGGCAAGGTGATAGTGATCTCTTTAGCAGCAATCTTCTCTGTCAGCAGGGAGCAAACGCGGCGGATCGACGCATCAAGGGGTGTCTGTTGCAGTTGCAGGGCATAATTCGCCGACTCAAGCTCGGATAGGCTGAGAAGATCGGTCAGCAACTCGGTCAGACGGTCGCTGTGATTCCGGATAATGGCGACAAAGCGTGCCGCCTGCTCCGGGTTTTCCGTAATGACCCCTTCAAGCAGGGTCTCGGCATACCCCTTGATAACCGTCACCGGGGTGCGAAGTTCATGAGAAACATTGGCGACAAAATCCTTGCGGATATTTTCCAGCCGTTTCAGGTCGCTGATATCGTGAAAAACGGCCACCACCCCGCCGGAGCCGCTTTCGGCAGAGAGCGGCACCCAGTGAGTCAAAAGCACCTTCTCTCCGGAAACCTGCAACGTCATCTCCTCCTGTAGTTCGCTTCCGCTCTTGAGTACCCGGCTGTAGGAATCATGGAGAGCCGGATGACGGGAGATACGACTGAGCGGCGAACCGGCAACATTATCGCTCACGGCGAAAAGACGGCAGAAGGCGGGATTGACCAGACTTATCGATCCCTTTGCATCGGTTACCATCAGCCCTTCCCCCATACCTCTTAGAATTGCGTCGAGCCGACTCTTCTCGCCGGAAAGAGCGGACAACTGGGCTTCCAGCTTCGCCGCCATTCCGTTCATACTCTTCGACAGGTCACCAAGCTCATCGTACCAATCTACCGGCAGACGGCGCTGAAAATTGCCCTGGCCGATCTCTGCCGCAATGGCGGCTATCTGCCGCAGTGGGCGAGCTGTCAACCGGGAGAGAATGACGCTGAAGATCAGCGACAGTATAAACGCTGCCAGCAGGCCGATACCGAGCATGGTGTGCATGTCTGCAAGCGCCTTGTCAACTGCGGCAAGCGGCAGCGCCAGCCGAACCACGCCGATGTTGGCCCCCCTGGCCGCCAGAGGCACGGCAAGGTAAAGCATGTCGGTCTGTAACGTGGCCGAATAACGGATGGCTGCTCCCTGCCCTTTTTGCAGAGCTTCCCGCACTTCGGGCCGGTCAAGATGGTTTTCCAGCCCCCCCAGCCTCTCCTTTTCCACTTGGGAATCACCGGTAACCACCCCGTGAAGATCTATGATCGTTACCCTGGCGGTCAGAGATCTGCCTGCCTCGGCGGCGAGAGCCGTGGCATCCTCCCTGAGTCTGTCGGGATCGCGGGAGACCATGAGGGCTGTCAGTCGCGCCTCATTCGCCAGGTTTTCCTTTAATGAAGTGATAATTGATTTTTGCAGGGAATGATTGAGATAAAGATAAATGGCGCCGCTCATGACTAAAAGCAGTGCCAGATAGGAAAGCATAAGTTTGTTACGGAATGATGTTTTCATGCCAGCTCCAGTTTATAGCCGTATCCACGGACGGTACGGATCATTTCGCCAGCAGCGCCTAACTTGTTGCGCAAACGGGTTATATGCGTATCCACTGTCCGGGTGTCCGCATCACTGCTGTAGCCCCATACATCCTGTAGCAGACGTTCCCTGCTCTGCATCCTGCCGGGTCTTCCGGCAAGAGTAACCAGAAGTTTGAATTCAGTCAGGGTAAGCATGATTTCCTCTTCGTTGACAGTAACCTTGTGCCGCTGCTCGTCGATGCAGAGCTGCCCGAAGCGGATCTGCTTCTCCTCCGGTATTGGCAGGGTGCTGCGCCGCAGTATCGCCTTGATCCTTAAGAGAAGTTCCCTTGAAGAGAAGGGTTTGACCAGATAATCATCAGCTCCGACCTCGAAACCGACTACCCTGTCAATCTCTTCACCTTTGGCAGTGACCATGATGATCGGAATATTTGCAGTAATTTCCTGCTTCCTTAATAGCTTGCAAACTTCGATACCGCTCATTTCCGGCAGCATCAGATCAAGAATCACGATATCGGGAAGTTCAGCAGTGACCCGTTCGTAACCGCTTTTACCGTCAAGCGCGACAATGGTCTGCCACCCCTCTTTCTGAAGATTAAAAGCGAGCAGCTCGGCAAGATCCTTTTCATCTTCGATAATAACAATTTTCATGAGGCTCCTCAGGAGTGTAAATGACGATGATATTTGTTTATAGCATGTCTGCTTGCCATTGATTCATATCTGTGACTGTAATAGTAGATTGTTACAACTTTGTGTCAACAGCAAGTATCTTCTGTAAAATCTTGGGTATTCTGGGGACGTATTCTGGGTAGAGTAGAGAGCAGGTTTACGTATTCTGGGGAGCTTACTTAATTCTATTCATACGATGTCAGCACCAACTCATACCTCACCGATCACCCTCGGAACACCCCTACAGGAGCACCCATAAGGGTCGCGTACATTCCACATCGCCTCCCTCACTCCAGCTTCTTCCTGCCCCCAGCCAACTCCTTGTAGTTCTCACTGGTCACCACCGGCTTCCCGGAGTCCCCTAGGGGACGTAGGTGACTTGGTTGATTTACGCTTCGATGGTGACGCATGCTCTTGGACTAGAAGGTTACTAGCGGAAAACCAGAAGCAAGTCAACAGAATCAACTACCCTATGCTGCACGTCTGCTATGCTGCACCTATGCTGTATGGTCTCCTGTAGTCATAATACCGGTTTTATAATTCACTCCCTGGTGAATTATAAAACCGGACAGTTTATGTGCTACAAAACCGGACATATCATTGACTCGCGACAGTCAGATATCATCTCCCTTGACAGTGCATACTATTGTACATACAATTGAACTATGAAAATCATCTGGGACTCCAAAAAGGCAACTGCAAACCCTAAAAACCATGATGGGGTCACCTTTGAGGAAGTCCAGCACGTTCTGCTTGATCCTTATGCTTTGACCCGCGAAGACAGTGACTCGGAAAACGAGCAACGCTTTATAACGTTGGGCATGGGTGGCAAGAATCGAATTCTGATCGTTGTCTATACCTACAGAGACGAAACAATTCGGATCATTTCGGCCTGGAAGGCTAATGAACCGCAGCGGAGGCGCTATGAAAACCAGTTCTGACAAAATGCACGACAGATACAAAGACTTGGATTTTACCGACGCGAAGCCTGTCAGTAAAACACCGCACCTTGCAAAATTGCAGGCAGAAACAGGAGGAAAATCCAGAATTACCATGAGAGTTGATAGCGACGTACTGGCAACATTTAAGGCACGGGCCGAGATGATCGGTGGCAACTATCAAACACTGATGAATGATGCCTTGAAGCAGTTTGCCCAAGGTTTGAGACTATCCGATGTAGTACGCGAAGCTATCCACGAAACATGGGAAACATGCCTAACTACGCGCTCAACTGGTCGCGGGAAAAAGCTCCGCGCCGGTTAAGCGGGGTTGAACAAATAACAAGGAGAAAATTAAATCAATGCGATAATTTCGAAAAGGACAGCAGTGCCAGGCAGCGCCAAGAAGAATTGGGCGGTCGCGGCGTGCCGCTGATCATCATCGGCGCAAACAGGATGTCAGGCTTCTCTGAAGAAACCCTGGAGTATTATCTGAACAACAGCAAGTAAGGATACTGCCAGATGTATGCAGACTTTAGACGACTCAGACAAAACGCGAATTTCGGAAGGCATTAAAATGAAAACTCCCATAAGAGGTTTAAACGCATTAGCGTCAATGCTTCTCATGACGCCACTCGTAACATCTTGTGCATTCCACCAGCAACTGCCCAGCAACTGGACTCTCCCTGCACCGATTCAAATCGGAAATTGCCCTGATATTTCCGGTATATACGTCAGCATGGGTGAGACAATCAAAAACAAAACTACAATCCCGCTAATTTATGAGCTGTTTGTTACTGCTAAAGACCGCAAACAGTATCCGTTGGCAAGATGGCAGGAGGTGAGTCATATTTCTATTCAACAACAAGGCCAGGATCTGCTTGAAATAGCCGCTTGGAAAGGCAAAGAAACCCTTTATTCCTCAACTCTTTCAAAGGAGTCCAATGATTTTATTTGCGAAGAAGGATGGGTAAAAGTTGAGACATCTTATTTGCAGGGTTACAGTAGCAGTGCGGCAGGGTTCAACTCGGTCAGCAGGAATTTTTCCGTTTCTGGTGGATACTTACTGGAAAAGCGAGAGAGCAACAGCATTATCATGTTCTCGATTCTTCCTGTAATCGGATCATCCGTTGAATGGTTCAGATTTGCACAAAATAGAAAATCAGAATGATACCCGCATTGATTTATGACTGAACCAGAAGTGAAATCAAAGAGCAAACATCATTGCCCTTTGGGATTACCAACAAGTACTGCTACCCTTTCTTCACCGTGAAACTGAAAGTCGCCCCTGAACCCTCTGCACTGTTTTCCACCCATACCGTCCCTCCGTGAAGCTGG
>JANNRW010000464.1:0-7916 GCA_031401815.1 Geobacteraceae bacterium
CGAAGACAGCAAGGCGACGAACGTCGGGAGTGTTCTGAAGGCAGTGGAGAGTTTTGACAACATCACTCTGATTGCGGGTGGCAAGGACAAGGGTGGATCATATGCACCTCTTGCTCCACTCATCAGGGAGCGAGTTCGTCACCTGATTCTTATCGGGGAGGCCGCAGGCCGTATGGAGGCTGAACTCGGATCCCTTACTGATACACGCAGGGCAGCGACCATGGAGGAAGCTGTCAAGCTGGCAGCAGAGATTACGCATCATGGCGGGACAGTACTGATGTCACCTGCCTGTTCCAGTTTTGACATGTTTCGTGATTATGAAGAGCGGGCAGAGAGATTCATTGCAGCTGTCAAGGGATTGAAGTGTTAGGGTTCCTGAAAAAACTTGAAAAATATGATCTGATCATCCTGACCATGGTGGTTGCGCTGACCTGTTTCGGTGTTGTCATGGTCTATTCTGCTTCGTCCATCATGGCGGAAAAGAAATTCCACGACAGCTGTTTCTTTCTGAAAAGACAGGGTTTGTACGCTATCTTCGGATTTGTAGTCATGTATATAGCCATGCGTACGGACTACCATTTCTGGCGCAAGGCTGCTGTGCCGATACTTATTGCATGTATAGTTTCCCTGTTGGTGGTATTTATTCCCGGTGTTGGTGGAAGTGTAAAAGGGGCTACCCGCTGGATACGGTTCCCCGGGTTCAACTTTCAGCCGGCAGAGCTTGCCAAGCTCGCCCTGATCATATTCATGGCCTATTCCCTTGACAGAAAACAGGAGCAGATACGGTGGTTCAAGGGGCTAGTCCCCTATATGGGGGTACTGCTGCTGATGATCGGGCTATTGATGATCCAGCCGGACATGGGCTCCTCTCTTACCCTGGCCGGGGTAGCTATTGTAATGCTTTTTGCTGCCGGGATGAGACTCTCCCACATTATCTCGATCGGGCTTTTTTCCATGCCGATCCTCTATTACCTGATTATGCACAAGGAGTATCGCAAAAGGCGGATACTCTCCTTTCTCGACCCCTGGGCCGACCCTACTAACACCGGGTTCCAGATTATCCAATCCTGGCTCGGCTTTGGAATGGGCGGGTTCAGCGGACAGGGGCTAGGTGAAGGGAAGCAGAAACTCTTCTACCTTCCTGAGGCACATACTGATTTCATCCTCTCTGTGATAGGGGAGGAGCTGGGCTTTATCGGGACGGTAACTGTTGCTGCAATGTTCTTTCTGCTTGTTCATAGAAGTATCCGTGTTGCAATTCATGCCGAAGACAATTTTGGCCGATTTCTGGCCTTTGGCATAGCAGTTCTGCTTGGCGCGGAAGCTTTCGTTAATATTGCTGTAGTTATGGGACTCGTACCTACGAAAGGGCTGGCACTCCCATTCATCAGTTATGGAGGTAGTTCATTGATTATCAGTCTTCTGGCGGCTGGTATCCTGCTCAATATTTCAAGCCGGATGAAGGGGGTTGAATGAGACTCTTGATAGCCGGTGGAGGAACCGGGGGGCACCTTTTTCCCGGTATAGCAGTGGCAGAGGAGTTTTTGTCGCGAGATAGCACGAATGAGGTGCTTTTTGTCGGGACAGCCCGGGGGGTGGAGGCGAGAGTATTGCCGACTCTGGGTTACAGGCTGGAACTTGTTTCAGCCAGCGGCATCAGGGGGAAAGGTTTTTTTTCGACCGTGAAAGGTCTGGCCATGCTTCTTTTTGCCTATGCCGAGTCACGCCGCATCCTGAAAGAGTTCAAGCCCGATATAGTTCTCGGTGTTGGCGGCTACGCTTCCGGCCCCACACTCCTTGCTGCAAGAGGGCTTTTGATCCCCCGTTATGTTCATGAACAGAATGCAATTCCGGGGATGACAAACAAGATTCTGTCACGGTTTACACTCCAAAACTTTATCTCACTTGAGGAGTCACGCCGCTTTTTCCCTGAAGAGAGGACGCTTCTTACCGGCAACCCGCTCAGAAAGCAGATATTGGCAGAAGTGATGAATAAGGATACCTCACCCATATCCTGTGAATCAGAAGAGAGTCTGTTACTGCAGAAAAATTTTCACCTCCTTGTTTTTGGCGGAAGCCTCGGAGCTCACAGCATCAATATGACAATGAAAGGCGCAGCTCCACTGCTTGCGACTTTGCGGGACAGGATTGCTATTACTCACCAGACAGGAGACAAGGATCATCAGGAGGTAAAAGCAGCTTATGTTTCTGCCGGGATCACCGCAGAAGTTGTGCCATTCATTGACAATATGGCGGCGGCGTACACAAAAGCGGATCTTGTAATATGTCGCGCCGGAGCAACCACTATTGCAGAAGTGACTGCCTGCGGCAAACCGTGCCTCTTTATCCCTTTTCCTTATGCGGTTGACGACCATCAACGCAAGAACGGAGAAGCTCTGCTGAAAAAAGATGCCTGCCTGATGTTGCTTGAGCAGGAAATGACTCCTGCAAGAATTGCCAAGGAAATTGAAGGTTTATTTGCTGATCAGGAAAGACTCCAACAGATTGGAGTTAATGCCGGGACTCTTGCCAGAGTTGATGCAGCAAAGGTGATAGTGGATGAGATGCTTGCTGCAATTACTCCTTGATTTTTCAAATACTCACAA
Organism: Geobacteraceae bacterium; assembly: GCA_031401815.1. Classification (GTDB taxonomy): domain Bacteria; phylum Desulfobacterota; class Desulfuromonadia; order Geobacterales; family DSM-12255; genus JANNRW01. The sequence continues at coordinate 2,607 of JANNRW010000464.1, forward strand.
GAAAAAATAATGAACTGGGAGCTTGTATTACTCAAACTTCCAGTTTCTGTTAGCCCATCTTCCGCAGTTTTCCCTTGAAAGCTGGCAAAATTGATCATTTTGTTGTCTAAAAGCTGAATAATTACGGTTCCTGTTCTCTGAAAATCAAATGTAGTGGAGACCACCCCCTTGCGGGGTATGGCGGATACTGCGATAATCCCGCCATGTACCTTCGTCGAAACCGTAAAAATAAGAATGGCGCCGACTATGACTCTTGGACTCTTGTTGAATCAGTCCGAACTGCCAGGGGACCTCGTCAACGGATTGTCGCCACTATCGGCAAGCTGCCCGGTCTTGATCGTGAAGAGCGTGTCGGCTGGGACGAAATAGGGCGTATCCTTTCCGGCAAGCCAAGGCCAGAACCGGGACTGTTTCATCAGGTTGAAGAACCGATATCCTGGGCAACGGTCAATGTGAGCGGTGTCAGTGTCGAGAGACTGCGGCACTTCGGCGATGTCTATCTTGGTCTTTTATTGTGGAACCGTCTCGGCCTTGCCAACTTCTGCCTGGAGAACATTCCTGCTGGGCGAGAAGAAATCCCTTGGTCGATCATGGCGGCTCTGCTGGTTCTTGCCAGATTCTGTGCCCCTTCATCGGAATTACAGATTGCCAAGTCATGGTTTGAGAAGAGCTCCCTTGATGATCTTCTCGGAGTGCCGGTTGACAAGGTCAATGAAGATCGGCTCTACCGTGCCCTTGATACGCTGTTGCCGTACAAGGACGCGCTTTGCAAGCATCTACAGAATCGTTATGGAGAACTCTTTGGCTCAACCTTCGGCTTTCTGTTCTACGACATTACCTCTACCTACTTCGAGGGTAGCGCCAAAAGTAATCCACAAGCCAAAAGAGGCTACAGTCGTGATGGCCGTCCGGACTGCCCTCAGGTCTGCATCGGTCTGGTGACAACCAGAGAAGGGCTCCCCATCGCCTATGAAGTCTTTGACGGCAATCGCACCGATGTCACCACTACTCAGGAGATGGTGGCGGACATGGAACAGAAGTACGGCAAGGCCGGTCGCGTCTGGGTCATGGATCGCGGCATGGTGAGCGAAGATAATCTTGAATATCTCCGCAGGGTCGGTGCTCGCTATCTGGTCGGGACTCCCAAGTCGATGCTCAGGAAGTTCGAACAACAACTTCTCGAACAGGATTGGGAAACAGTGCAAAACGGCGTTGAGGTAAAGGTCTGCGCCTCGCCTGAAGGGACTGATGAGACCTTTGTCCTGTGCCGCTCCCCTGGGCGCAAGGAGAAAGAAAATGCCATCTTGAACCGGTTTGTCACCAGGCTTGAAGGCAGCCTCAGTAAACTTGTCGAGCAGGCCGAAGCAGGCAAACTCAAAGACCGCCAAAAGGTTGAACGGAGAATCGGCAGGCTTCTGGAGCAAAACAGCCGGGCAGCGGCACTGTTTACCGTAGACGTCACTGAAGGGAGTGACAAAAAGCTCAGCATCACAATGAGAAAGAACGAGCAGCGCTATCAAAAGGCGCTTGATAGCGGTGGCAGCTACATCTTGCGCACGAACTGGATGGAGAGTGATCCCAAGACGCTATGGGATACCTACATCAAACTTACGGAAGTGGAAGACTCATTCCGTACCGAAAAGCATGATCTCGGCATGCGACCGATCTTTCATCGCAAGCAAGACAGAACCCAGGCGCACATTCTGGTCTGCTTCCTTGCCTTAGCAATGTGGCGCACCTTGCAGCAGTGGATGAAAGCATCCGGGCTTGGCACTGCACCACGGAAACTGATCGAGGAGCTCAAAGAACTCAAATCACTTGATGTGCTGTTGCCAACACGGGAGAAAACCATTCGGCTCAGGATGGTGGCAACTCCGGAAAAACATCTCAAGGTACTGCTGCAAAGGATGAAGATGGTCATCCCCAACAGGCCAACGGTAATCGAAAATGTAGTGGAGAAAATGACCTGATTTACAGCGTAACTTATTGATATACCGTCTTCACGTCCTTATAACTGCGGAAGATGGGTTAGCAGGCTCTGGATGACATTTGATGCAATGGAATCATGCCCGATGTCGTTACTCACATCACACAAAAGCATGCCCGCCGTAACCCCTTGTTACTCAAGACAGCAGACTTCTTTTTTAGGGCTAAAAAGCCCCGTTGTCGCTGCTGCTATCAGCCACAGGCTGAATTCATTACATAGCGCCGCTTTTCCGCTTGATAAAAGCCGGGAGAGCGGTTTTTTTTGTTTTTAGTCCTACCCCTGCGGGAAAACAGTTGTGATGGGATGCCAAAAAACAATTCCGTCCTGCATTTCACTGTGAGAATAAATTGCATTATGTCCCCGGAAATTCCTCCCGGAAATTCCTGCTGAAAATTGGAATCATTGCACCTTGTTGAGTTATGGAGTATTGCTTTCAAAGGTATTCACCGAAAAGGCACAGCACGGGCAACCGTGTGTCGCAAAGCTACCATCCCTGCACCGGCTTTTAGTGACCCTCTTCCACATAGAGGGTAAATGAATTTTCTCCTCACGGAGAGATAGAGTGAAACAGGGGATAGAGGGGTTTACGAAGTGGAGCAGAATCGTTCAGGACAAGCATTCCTTTCCCAAGAATCTCCAGCTTTTTCAAGTCTGACCGGAACAATCCCTACTTCGACTCCCTTAGACCACGCTCAGGGCAAGTCGCTCAGTACAAATCACGCCGACAATACCGACCAGACCTCCGAGGTTTTTGAAACCTCGGAGGTCTTTAAGCCGAACAACCGTATATTCACCCGTAGGGGCGCATGGCATGCGCCCGCAGTTCAGTTTGAAGATAAATCCTACTCCAGGTTGTAAAGGGTCTCAACGGATTCGATGATATGCGCTGGGGAGGTTTGCAATGCCTTGGCGAGTTGAAAGATGGTGACGAGGGAGGGTTGTCTGAGGCCGCATTCGAGTTGGGAGATGAAGGAGCAGTCCAGGCCGCTCATTCAGAAGTCAGTTATAAATTCCCGATCACTTCCTGGCGGCAAGCTCAGCGATGGCAAGGAGCCCGTTCTTGGCGGATTCGTCCTTGATTCCCCGGTAAGCCTCAACCAGTCGCTGTTCTTCATTTGACAGGGAGTATGGAGCATCGGCATATGAATCAAAAAAAGCGTAGATCGAGACTGAAAGGGCATCTGCTATTATTTGCAACCGGTCTGTGTTCAGTTTACTCATGCCGCTTTCGTATTTCTGAACCTGCTGGAAGGAAATATCAAGCATTTCGGCCAGTTTTTCTTGCGTATAGCCGGCCTTTTGCCGAAATTCCCGGACACGCCGACTGTTTCGTTGCTGCTTATAACTTTGCCCATAGTATTTTCTCCGCTGGAGAAAGTACCGTTATGGCAGTGATGCTGCCACCAGCAAAATTAAGAATATTTCTTGTTATTTACCACTAATAGTTGTATTTCGGTATTTGGCGAATATTTGATTACTCGTTCTTCTCGTTGCGCAGCAGGAGCTTGGTAACGAGAAGAAAAGATGGGCCATCTTGCCATCTTGGAAGCCTGACCCTATGACCCCGTTGGCGAGTTGAAAGATTGTGACGAGGGAGGGTTGTCTGAGGCCGCATTCGAGTTGGGCGTATGTGACAATGTAAATACTTTGGTTTAAGAGTTTTTTAGGAGATTTGCTTGAACTTCCGTCAAAATTTTCGGAGGGACATCTCATGTTCAAGAATAATATAGGAATGATGGTTGTGCTTGCAATTGTGGTTTTGGGAGTCATGATGGGTAACTCCAATGCAACAACAATTTCCGTGAAGCAGCTTGGCTGTGGAGCAGAGGCTAACTGCTATACAACGATAAATAATGCAATTTCTAATGCAAGTTCTAATGACACTATCAAGGTTTATTCTGGACGTTATGAAGAAGCCGTGGTCATTGATAAAAATCTGAAACTAGAGGGTTCAGGACCGCAGCTGACAACAATTTATAGTAATACCTCGAATAGCATCACAGTGAACAGCAATATGAACGCAGTAATTCTTGGATTTACAATAACGTCTTCAAAAAACGGGGTTGGTATATATACGGGGCCAACCACAAATGTAACAATAAGAAACAATTGCGTTATTGGAAATGGTGGGTCTGGAGTAAGGATGAATACCGGCACAGGGTCCAGTGGTGGGATCGTTGCAATTATAAATAATGTTATCTCATATAATGCTGTTGCTGGAATTGATTGTTATAGTGGTAATATTGGATATGCACATAATAATATTATAAGCAATAATGGTGGAACTGGAATATATTTCTATTATTTCGATAGTAGCTATAGATCATATAACAATTCATATGCTAATAAAGATGGCGATTATCCCAGTGCAAATACTGGAGACATATCTGTTGATCCTTCCTTTATAGATCCATTCAAGGGCATTTATACGCTACAAAGCACTTCTCTCTGTAAAAATACTGGACGTCCAGGCTCCGCCGATGCCGATCCGGACGGTAGCCGCAACGACATGGGAGCATTCGGTGGGCCTGACGCTGTGGCTTTCTGGCCATATTCTCAGGGGACGCCAATCATTACCAATCTGACCGCCACTCCGACATCAGTTCAGAAGGGTGGAACCATAACAATTAAAGCAACGGGCGCAGTACAGTAATCAAGCTTGTTTTGATTATGCTGGGAGGGCTTTATGAATAAAGCAGTCCGCGTGCTTATCTTATTACTGATGTTTATGCTGACATATTTGGGCTTGGAAGATATCACAGTCTACGCCGCTGATCCTGCGCCTGAATCTGTAACTAAGTTGGTTGCGGATGTTGATCCTAACGGCAGGAACCCGTCAGCAATTGGGCGAATACCGTTGATACTTATTCATGGCATTAAGGGAACTGACAGCGCGACGCTCAACGGAATAAACGGGAGTTCGCCAGCAGAAAAGGAGTATTTCCAGAACTTTATCAACTATTTTTACAGCAGCAATTTGAAAGACAGATACCAACTTTATCGGTTCCATTATCTGAGCAATCAACTCCCCATCAAGGATATAGGACAGGGATTGAAGACGTGGCTGGATGATTTCATCACCAAACAAAAAATATCTGACAGCAAGTTCACAATTGTAGCTCACAGTATGGGCGGGCTTGTGGCTCGTTCATATATGCAGGAACAGCAGCATGTTGTAGGAAATTACAAATACCAAAGTGGCGGTGAGTGAGGTGGCCGGGCTTAGTGAGACAGCCTGAAGGGTGAAATAAGCAATGCCCCTTGGTTGTTGTGGTTTTCTGGTTTCAGGCTACCAGTTTCAGTTTTTCAAGTCCTTGGAAATA
>JANNRW010000465.1:0-11723 GCA_031401815.1 Geobacteraceae bacterium
GAAAGAGGCTCAGAAATATTTTGGCGACCGGGTTACATACAGCCATAATCAGTATGAGATTCTTTCCCGAGCTGATGCCCTGGTGATCATAACCGACTGGAGCGAGTACCGGAATCCTGACTTTGACAGAATGCTGGCCGAACTGAACGATCCGCTTGTAATTGACGGGCGAAATCTCTACAAGCCGGACAGGTTGAAGCTTGCAGGCTTCAAATATATGCCTCTGGGGAGAAGAGGGTTTGATAGCGACAGCTGTCGGGGAGTGGGGAGATGAGGGTACTGGTCACCGGCGGAGCCGGGTTCATAGGTTCACATCTTTGCGAGCGTCTGATCGGCGAAGGTTATGAAGTTATCTGTCTGGATAACTTTTTTACAGGGAGCAAGAAAAATATTGAACATCTGCTTGATAGCAGTTGTTTCGAATTGATTCGTCACGACATAACCGAGCCTGTTCTTCTGGAGGTTGACCGGATATTCAATCTTGCATGTCCTGCCTCGCCGGTTCACTATCAGTTTAATCCTGTAAAGACTGTGAAGACCAGCGTCATGGGGGCGATCAACATGTTGGGACTTGCCAAGAGGGTCAGGGCGAGAATACTACAGGCATCGACTTCAGAGGTTTACGGTGATCCGCAAGTTCACCCGCAGACCGAGGATTACTGGGGGAATGTTAACCCTATAGGGATCAGAAGCTGCTATGATGAAGGGAAAAGGGTTGCTGAAACCCTGATGATGGATTATCACCGCCAAAACTCCGTTGATGTGGGTATAGTCCGTATTTTCAACACCTATGGCCCAAGAATGGCGGAAAATGATGGCCGGGTTGTTTCCAATTTTATTGTGCAGGCGCTAAAAGGTGAAGATCTTACTGTTTATGGCGACGGCAGCCAGACCCGCTCTTTCTGTTATGTTGACGATCTTGTAGACGGGATTGTAAGGATGATGAACTGCAGTGGTTTTACCGGGCCGGTAAATCTGGGGAATCCAGCCGAGACATCTATCCTTGAATTTGCCCGCCAGATCATAGATCTTACCGGCAGCAGCTCGAAAATTGTCTTCAGGGCTCTTCCTGCCGACGATCCCAGGCAGCGGAAACCTGATATCACACTGGCAGGTGAGCGGCTTGGCTGGAGACCGACTGTGCCGGTCGCAGAGGGGCTGGCAAAAACCATCGACTATTTTGCAGGTGTAATAAGATAGTTACCATCCGGAAACTCCGGATGGTAACTATCAGTTTTCGATTTGGAAAGCGGGGATTTTTCGTTCTGGCAAGGGAATCGAGGTGTTGCGCGGAGGCGTACTACTGTACGCCGCACAAGCAAGGCCGAAGATTGACGCCGCCAGGGCGGAAAAGCACCCTTTCCGGACGAAAATAAGGTAGCAGAGCTTTGGAGAAGAGTGATGCATAGACGGATGTACCTGATACCGGCAGTAGTTGCTCTCTTCATCCTTTACTTTACCGTATTCGGTGAGCGGGGGTTGCTGAGAATCTATCATCTGAGCAAGGAGAAGCAGGAGGTGCAACGTCGGCTCGATTCTATTAAAAACGAGAACTTGAAACTGGTAAAAGAGGTGGATGCCCTGAAAAATGATCGTCGCTACCTTGAGAGTATTGCCCGGCGCGATTTCGGCATGGTCAGAAAAAACGAGGTGATCTATCAGTTTTCCCAGCAGCAGAAACCGGAACAGATGAGCAAGGAGTGAGAGATACCATGAACAGAGTGCAAAATTGCCTGATATGCGCCTGGCGAGAAAACTGTGCCAAGCGCTTTTCAGTTTCTGATAGCGGGGCACGCTGTCCTGATTATTCGCGTGATGTTACCATCAGAGAGCAAGCTGAAGAGCCTTCCGGAGAGATAACCTCCAGGGAGAACAAACAGTGACTGTCAGGGAGAAATTACGCCAGCTGTTGAAAAACGCTCTTGATGAGTGTCGCGCAGATGGACTTCTTGTTTCAGAGGGTCTGTTCCCTTTCATTATTGAGACCCCGGCAGACCCCCAGCATGGTGATTTTGCCACCAATGCCGCTATGCAGCTTGCCAAAGCCGAACGCAAGGCGCCACGCGCTGTTGCTGCAACTCTTGTTGAACAGCTTGGGAAGCGGACAGATTTTTTCGCAAAAATTGACATTGCCGGCCCGGGGTTCATTAACTTTTATCTGAAACCTGCAATCTGGCAGCAGACCCTTCCGGAAATCCTTTCGCAAGGGGCTGCCTTCGGCTCTTCCACTACAGGCAAAGGGGGGAGAGTGCAGGTTGAATTTGTTAGCGCCAACCCGACAGGGCCGCTTCATATAGGCCATGGCAGGGGGGCTGCAATCGGGGATACTCTCTGTCGCCTGCTGCATGCAACCGGCTGGGAGGTTATACGCGAATTCTATTACAACGATGCAGGGCAGCAGATTGCAAACCTTGCGCTTTCTGTGCAGGCTCGCTGCAAGGGGGTTGAACCGGATAATCCGGCCTGGCCTGCAGATGGTTATCAGGGTGAGTATATAAGGGAGCTGGCAAGGGCTTATCTTGCTGGTGATTCAGTCACGCAGGGCGACTCTGCTGTAGTGGCTGCTGCCGACCCTGACAACCTGGAAGAGATTCGCCGCTTTTCTGTTGCAGCACTTCGCCGGGAACAGGATCAGGATCTTCTGGCCTTTGATGTCTCTTTTGACAACTATTTTCTTGAATCGAGCCTTTATAGCGATGGTCTGGTTGACAAGACCGTAGAGCGTCTGGTGGCTAGTGGGCACACTTTTGAACAGGATGGTGCCTTATGGCTCAGAACTACCGATTTTGGCGATGACAAGGACAGGGTCATGCGCAAGTCGGATGGGAGTTATACCTATTTTGTCCCTGATGTCGCCTACCATCTCAACAAGTGGGAGCGTGGTTTTGTAAGGGTGATAAATGAGCAGGGGGCTGATCACCACAGTACAATAATCAGGGTCAGGGCCGGGTTGCAGGCTCTTGACACTGGTGTGCCGAAAGGGTGGCCGGAGTACTGTCTCCATCAGATGGTTACTGTCTTGCGGGGGGGGGAGGAGGTCAAGATCTCCAAGCGGGCAGGGAGTTACGTAACACTGCGCGAGCTTGTAGACGAGGTCGGGCGTGATGCAACCAGATACTTTTTCCTGATGCGCAAGCCTGATTCCCAGCTTGTGTTTGATATTGACCTGGCCAAGCAGCAGTCAACAGATAACCCGGTCTACTATGTTCAATATGCCCATGCCAGAATCTGCCGGATCATGGAGTCTGCGATTGAAACAGGTATTGATCCTTCTGCCGGGGATGTTCCCCTCGAACTCCTGATCACAAAGGAAGAGCTTGATATAGCCAAAAAACTCTCCTTTTTTCCGGAAACAGTCGAAGCTGCTGCCGCCAATTTCGAACCTCACCGTTTGACAGCATATCTTCATGACCTTGCAAGCCTGCTTCACAGCTTATATAACAGGCACAGGGTTCTCGGCGAAGATCCTGCCCTGACCGTTGCCAGACTTTACCTGCTTGGCGCAGTCAGGCTGACTGTCAGGAACGGACTTGCTATTTTGGGAGTATCTGCGCCGGAGAAGATGTAGACCATGATGCGAGACTATAGCGAACGTCGTCAGGATCGTAAAAAAGAGCCGAAGAAAAGCCCTGCGGTCTGGCCTTACGTCGTGCTGATTCTGCTGATAGTCATCCTTGCTTTTGCAGCAGGGGTCGGCTCTGGCTGGTATCTCTTCCGCCCAGGGGGGAGACTTGCCAAAGCTCCTGTTGCAGCACCTGTTGCAGCTCAAAAAAACCCGGTAAATCAGCCTCTGCCAAATGAGCCTTTACAGACTGATCCTTCAGCGACCACGCTTAATCAGCCAGTCAAACCTTCCACTCCACTACAGGAAAAGGGGTCAGCAGCACCCCCGCTCACCTTTTACAACAATCTGCAAAAAGGGGGGAGCAAAGAGTTAATGGGTACCGGAATCAATAATGTCAAGGAGGGGGAGAAAACCTTGCCGAAACCGGCATCTCCCCCCTAAGAGCGGAGCGATAATTCTAAAATGGAAAACTTTTTTCTGAAACTCTCTATAATGCTTGTGCCGGGACTTATGGCGATAACCTGTCACGAAGTCTCGCATGGCTTTATCGCTTATCTTCGAGGGGACAATACTGCCCGTTATCTCGGTCGTCTGACCCTGAATCCCCTGAAGCATATTGATATAATCGGCACACTGATGGTCGTCATAATCGGGATAGGCTGGGCAAAGCCGGTTCCGGTAAATTTCAACAATCTGCGCAATCCCAGGCAAGACATGATCTGGGTCGCTGCTGCCGGCCCGATAACCAATATGCTGCTTGCAGCTGTTTCAGCATTTCTTCTCAGGATGCTCGTTGCTTTTGCTGCTCCGGTTCCGGACAGTTCATGGATGCAGCTCTTCATTGATCCTGTAGTGCTGATGCTCGCATTCTCCGTCTATATCAATCTGCTGCTTGCCATCTTCAACCTTATACCGATACCGCCACTTGATGGTGGCAGAGTCCTGACCGGGCTCCTCCCCCCTCGCCAGGCAATGGCACTTGCCCGGATTGAGCCGTACGGCATGATCATCATCATTGTCCTGGTCTTTTTTACTGATGTATTCAAATATCTGCTCTCACCCCTGCTGAATGTCGGGATACATCTGTTTGCCGGACCAGAGAGCAAAATGGTCTATACAGTCACCCAATATCTGATGAGATAAGGAGTTACAAGGATGAAGAAGAGACGTATTGTCAGCGGCATGAGGCCGACAGGCAAGCTGCATATCGGCCATTATCATGGAGTTCTGGCCAACTGGCTGGAGCTGCAAAGGGATTATGAATGTTTTTTCTTTGCTGCTGACTGGCACTCCCTGACAACCGAATATGCGAGCACCGAAGGTATCCGCGAAAGTATTCATGACATGGTTCTCGACTGGGTTGCTTTTGGTATTGACCCTGAAAAGAGCACCATCTTCTGTCAGAGTGCTGTTCATCAACATGCTGAACTGAATCTCATACTCGGTATGATTACCCCTGTATCCTGGCTTGAGCGCAACCCTACCTACAAGGAGATGCAGGAGAATCTTGCTGCAAAAGACCTCTCTACATTCGGGTTTCTGGGCTACCCGGTATTGATGGCTGCCGATATCATACTGTACCGGGCGACACAGGTTCCGGTCGGACATGATCAGCTCCCCCATCTTGAGATTACCCGCGAAATTGCCCGCCGGTTCAATTATCTTTACGGCGAGGTTTTCCCGGAGCCAGAGGCGCTTCTGACCGAATCTCCGAAAGTCCTCGGGACTGATGGCCGCAAGATGAGCAAATCGTATGGCAATGCCATTTTCCTGTCCGAAAGTGCAGACGAAACCAGAAAAAAAGTGATGTCCATGGTGACAGATACACTGCGCCCGAGAAGAAATGATCCGGGTGAACCTGACCGTTGTGTGGCGTTTTCACTTAATAATGTCTATCTGTCGCCGGAGAGAAAAAAAGAGATCATTGCCTCTTGCCGCAGCGCGCAGATCGGTTGTGTTGATTGCAAGAAACTGCAGGCAGAGGCTCTTGTTGAAGCACTTGCACCTTTCAGGGCTCGCCGTGACGAACTGACAGCAAATCCTTCAATGGTAAATGACATACTTGCCGACGGAAGCCGAAAAGCTGCGGAAAAAGCAGCCCAGACAATGCTTTTAGTTCGTGAAGCATTGAAAGTCTGATGAATTCAGTTCAAAACTCCCTTTTTGAAGATGATTCCGCCATGGCCTGCCTGGTAAGGACAGAAGCGTTTGAAGGGCCGCTCGATCTGCTTTTGCATCTGATCAAAAAGAACGAAGTGGATATCTACAATATCCCGATTGCCGAGATAACCCGCCAGTATATTGAATATCTTGACCTCATGCGGGAGCTTAATCTGGATATTGCCGGCGAATTTCTGGTCATGGCTTCAACCCTTATTCAGGTTAAGTCCCAGATGTTGTTGCCGCATCATCTGGACAGTGAAGCACTTGTTGAGGATGGAGAAGATCCACGTGCCGAGCTGGTTCGCAGGCTTCTTGATTATGAAAGATATCGTGAAGCCTCTGTTGGTCTGGTTTCGCGCCAACTGCTCGAAAGGGATGTTTTTGCCAGAAAATTTCCGGCACTGGAGCTGACAGATCTGGAGCCGGAAGACGCGCCTCTGGAGATTGAGCTCTTTGAACTTGTGGATGCCTTTCGGCGGGTTCTCTCCAGAGCACCAAAGGAGAGCTTTCATGAGATCGGTTCGGAAAACATAAGTATAAGCGACAGGATTTCTGATCTGCTTGAATTCATGCAGGGGAGGGAGTTGGTTGCTTTTGAAGACCTTTTTCTGGGCAATCTGACCAGAGAGTTTATCGTTGCTACTTTCCTTGCTATTCTTGAACTTTGCAGGCTCAGACTTATCAGACTTTCACAGTCAGAGAGCTACGGAGTTATCTGGGTAAGAAATGCAGTGTTGCCGACTTCTGAAGATGTTGCAACAGAGGAACTTTGACTGATGCGCTTCGACTTCGCTCAGTGGACGACTGTTCTTTGATCGGAGTCATAGGGAATACGCCTTAATCCAACAAATCATTATATGCTTCCAGTCAAGGAGTATCCCATGAAAATGCAGGTTAATGTATTTATCGCTTTGCTATTTGCAATCGCCACATTTACTCCTGTATCTGCTTCTGCCGCTGCTCCAGAAACTGTCGGCAAGAATCAAACAACTTCTGCTCCGGATACCCCTGCTGAACCGGGTATCATACCGTTCTCGCGTGCCGCAACTGCTACTACTGCCCCAAATGAAATGCCCAGTTCTTCTTCTCCCGAATTGCTACCTGCACATGAAAATACCTCCCCATCTCCAATTATTCGCGGAACTATTGATAATGACGCTCGTTGGTGGAAAACATCGGAACGTTTCGAGATAGCAAGTATTGATGGTTTCAATGAAAGCTACGATGCAGACGAACCGATTATTTTCTACGTAATCGGGAAGTCGGACAGGATGGATGTTACCAAAGAGAATGGTTTTTACGTTGCGGCAGGACTCGACAACCGTACCGATAATGCCGGAGATATTGCAGCCGTCAAGTACGATTCCGACAAGTCTGCCTGGAGGGTCAAGATTGCCGGGAAACGTGATAACTCAAAGCAGTACGAAGTGTCAATTCACCTTGCATGCGGCGGTGGAGCGAGCAGCCCTTGTGCAACGGTGTACGGCAATGGGACGATAATTAACAAGACTCTCTCGTATCAAGCGAGATAAGAAGGCACAAACTTTTAGCAAGTGCTCTGGCTAAGGAATATTATGAATTCAGACTTAATACGCAAACTTTTAAAAAGTGGCGCTTTGCTGTTTCTCACATTCTGCCTGACGGCTCCAGTGGCATTTGCTTCGACGGTTCAGGTCTACTACTCCGACGGTGCCTGCTGGGCAGCATCTCCTCATTGCTCGGGTTTTGATTGGAGTGAAGAGCACCTGACCGATTGCAATTATTACGATAGTAATGGAAGACCGCTTTGCCCTTATGATTTCTATTATGACGGCAACGGGAATATAGTTTATCTAGGCTGCAATGCAACCCATCCATATTATTGCGCAGGAAACTGGACATACCAAAAAGCCGATAGTGTTGACCTATCATCCTCACCGGCTTCCCTTTCTTCGAACCATCTTTCTCCACTCACGATTACTGAAGGCATCCCAATTAACATCACTTCTACCGCCGCAGGTGCGGCTTACCCGACTCCTTACCAGTACAATTTGTATGAAAGCCAATATGATTGGAATAGCGGTGTATGGGGCGCTGAATCTCTTCTGAAAAGTGGCACGTCAACAGGGAGTTTTCCCTGGAACTGGCCTCCAACGCAGCCCGGAAGGTTCATGCTTCGTTCAAAAGTGAGAGCTAACTATGTATGGAAATCGGATGATTCTTCGCCTTACTATTACTTCGACGTTCGTGCAGCGACGCCCCTTTCTATTCAAACAACATCATTACCGGGCGGGACAATCGGTCAGTGGTACTCAGCAACCCTGTCACCTGCCGGAGGAGACGCCCCTTACACTTGGGTGTGCTTTTTCGAAGGATGCAATGATATAGGCTCATGCGGACTCAGTTTTTCCAGCAGCGGCGTTCTATCCGGTACGCCTACATGTAGTCCGGGAGCTTTTGGAGTCAGGGTTAGAGACAACCAGCATCCCCCTGATACTGCAATTGATCTTTATGCTCTCAATATTGCTGCTCCACCACCTGCCATTTCAACCATAACACTCCCCATTGCTACAGTTTTTGTTCCTTACAGCGCTGCATTATCGGCAACCGGAGGAGAATTACCCTATACCTGGATAAATGGCAGTGCCGGTCGTGATATATACAGCAGTATACCTCCAGGGCTTACGCTTGACACTACCACCGGGGTTATCAGTGGTACGCCAGGAGGGTGGACGGGCACTCACACTTTTACTATTCAACTTAAAGACAATCTGAATCAGTATGCATCATCAAAAGTATTCACTATTTATGTCTACCCTCAATTGACCATAGATACCAATTCTCCATTGTCAAATGGCACTGTCGGCGTTGGTTACAGCCTGACTCTGTCAGCTTCGGGGGGGAACAGTAATTATAACTGGTCGCTATCAGTTGGCAGTCTTCCATCCGGACTCAGCTTGACCAAGCTAAGCGCTACTACCGGCCTTGTCAGCGGCACTCCGTCAGCGGCATGTATCAATGGCTGCAACTTCACCGTCATGGCAACTGACACACAATCACCAACGTCCGTAACTGCTACAAAACAATTTTCCATTACCATCTATGACCAGCTAAGGGACACTACGGGCACAGGAACCAGTCCCAAGCTCGGTATCCCCTATAATTTCCAGTTATCCGCTACCGGGGGTAAAACTCCTTATTCATGGACAATAACATCCGGCAACCTCCCGACCGGATTGACTCTCAATCAATCCACAGGGCTTATCAGCGGCACTCCGACAGCTCTTGGAAATTTTAGCGGTACAATAACAACCAGCGACAGCCAAAGCCCTGCTGCAACAGTCCAAACCGGATGGAACTTCTCCCTCGCTTACGATCCGGTAATAATAACAAATGCAAATACTCTGTCACCCGGCAACGTCGGTATCGCATACAGCAGTTTTATCAACGTAACCGGGGGTGATGGTACTTATAGTTGGTCGAAGACAAACGGCACATTGCCGTCCGGTATCACCCTTAACACTGCAACCGGAGAATTGTACGGCACACCTTCAACAGGAGGGGACTACTCCTTTATCATTACTGCTAACGACGGGGTGAATCCAACTGCATCAAAAGCGTTCACTATGCGAATCAACGAACTGCCTAACATTACGACCGTTTCGCTCACTAATGGACAGTACGGAGTAGCCTACACTCAGGGATTGATGGCAAGCGGCGGCAGCGGTTCTTATGTCTGGTCGATGCCTGTTGCACCAGTTGGTCTTGGTATTGATCCTGGCAGTGGCACAATCAACGGGATTCCCTTTGATGTCGGTCAGTTCTCCATAACGGTTCAGGCTACAGATGCTCAAAACACATCAGCATTTGCAACAAAATCTTTCACGTTCAGCATCTTGAACGGAACAATGCAGCAGTGTGTAGATAGCCCTGTCGGTGTCGGTGCCGAGGCAAGCCCAAAAGTTTGTGTTGGTTCTACAGGCAATATCATTTCCGGTATAGTCGAGCATGTCCAGGATCTTTTCTCGACCAAAGGGGGTATGCAGAACATAGCCATCAGTCTTTTCTACAAAAACCTTCCTGCTTATAACGGTTCTTTGGGTATCGGCTGGAGCCACAATTACGATATATTCCTGACTGTCATTGCCGATGGCTCAATGATACTTCAAGAAGGCAATGGCAGAAAAAGTTACTATTCAAAGTCCGGCAGCAATTACGAATCACCCTCTGGAGACTTTTCAGTTCTTACCGCTGTAACTGGTGGCTACAAAATCACTTACCGCGACGGCTCAAGTTACAATTTTAATGACGCCGGTAAAATCACTTCTATTGCCGACCGCTTCGGCAATGCCATTTCCTTTGAATATACCGATGGCAATTTAACCAAAATAACCGACCCAGCATACAGAGTAGCCATTCTGACTTATGACCAGACTGTCACTCCTCATCGCATATCATCCATTATCAGTCCGGACGCCATTACTTATCCAGACACCATCAACAACAGCGACTCCACTTACATCTTTACCTACAGTGGAAACAATCTTTATCGCGTCACCAATCCGGCGGCAAAAATAGGGGCAGTTAAAGGCTATTGGGAATACCTGTATCATCAGGATGGAATGCTCAAATCCAAACGCGACCCGAACGGCAATATCTCAGAGTATACCTATTATGCCGACAAGAAGATGCAGACAGCCACCGATCCGAATGGGCGCACCCGGACAATTGTCTATCCGACCACCACGGATAACCTCAGAACCTCGACTCTCATCGAAAAGGACGGTGGGCAGTGGCTCTACACCTTCGATGTTCAGAATGGGGTGATTAAGCAGAAGTCAGACCCGAACGGCAAGGCAACCAACTTTTACTACTACCCTACCGGCTTAGTCAAAGCCAAAACCGAACCAAAGGACGGCAGCGCCCGACTCACAACCTTCTACGCTTACGACGGTTATGGCAACCTCAAGCTCGAAACCGAACCGGCAGACATCTCCCCCACCGACCCGGAAACCGTGACTGAACAGACCATTCTTGGATTCACCGCAGCGCGGCGCTATAACTACGACAATGCCGCAGGGCGCTATGACCGGATAACGAGTATTTCCGACGAGCGTGGCGCAACGACACTGACCACGAGCTTTGTCTACTCTTCAGATGCCTATGGTGAAGTAGTTACAGCAACGTCAACGCCAGGAAACTATGTATTCATAACCAGAAAATATGCAAATGGTGCCATCCGGCAGTTAACTGATGCCAACGTTAAAACCACCAGTTTCTATTACCAATACAACTTACCTTACAGGCGAGACAACGGCATAGTCGGCTTACCAGCGAGCATCAACGCTCCGGATGGTACGTGGACTATCTTCTCCACTTATGACAAAAAAGGGAACCCCTATGCTTTCAGCATCCTTGACTCAACCAGTACATACAGGCTCGACATTATCACCGTCCACGATAAGCTGGGCAGGCTGACCGACCTTGTCAAATTCCCCAACACCCCTGACGATCGCTTCGAATCTCAATACAGCTACGACCTTGTTGGCAATCTCACTTCCGCAATTGATGCCGAAATAAACGAAACAAAGTATGAGTACAACTACAACCGGCAAGTTACCAAAATCACCGATGCCAAACTGAATGACACTATTTTCAGATACAGCGGCAGTGAAGGAAACGGCATAGACCAGCTTGTCGGCGTCTATGACGCCAATGTCGCTAAGAACACCCCGCTGGAGAGCCAGCCCCATACAGCTTATCAATACAATAAGCTTGGGCGGCTCGAACTTGAAACCGACCCACTTGGCAAGAAAATCTACTATACCTACTATGATAATGGGCAACTCAAGGAGAAGTACGACGCAACAAGCAGCACACCGGGAACCCTCCTCGTCACCTTCACCTATAACAACCGTGGGCAGATAACCGACAAGACATTCACTGATGGAACTTATGAGCATTACACCTACACGGCAAACGGACAGCTTGAAACCGCAGGAAATCAGAATATCAG
>JANNRW010000466.1:0-15178 GCA_031401815.1 Geobacteraceae bacterium
AGTTGGCAGCAGCCTGACGAGCCCTGTTCAGGTAGGATCTGCTCTGTCTGGAATCATAGAGTATGCCGATACGGCCAAGTTGAAGTTTGCGGAAGAGCTTCATATACGCCTCCGGGGAGGCGGTCATTGTGACACCGGTTATACTGCCTGCAAGACTATTTTCATCAATATTTAGCGCCATCGAGTATTGAACCGGTACCCTCCGGAGTTTGCCTGCCTCCTTGAGAGCCTGCTCACCGACTGCAATCACAAGCCTGGGCTGCTCTTCGCGCACAACTCTGCCAAGATCGAATTCGGCATAATCACTCATAACCAGAGTTTCGTTATCCTTGGCACAGTTGTTCTGAATAAGCCGCACTGCCTGGTCATAGGCAGGTCTGCGCTGGCTCTGGATGATAAGGAGCTCGGCGGCTGATGCCGGGGAGGCCAGGAGGATGGTCAGGAAGAGTAGAAGGAGGTTTCTCAAAATCTGAACCTCACTCCGCCTTCAAGCCAGCGTCTGGTGTTTTTGAAAAGGTCGGAGGTATACTGGGAGCCGTTGAACAGATTGTATCCGGAGAAAAAGAGCTCTGTAGCTATCAGGTCGCCGGTTTTCACTTTCTGGGTCAGGTGCAGGTTCCAGACCATCGGGGTGTAATGAGGATTAAGTGTACTGTCAGCATTCCACCAGACATAGTTGCCAGTAAGAGTTCCGCTGAAACCAATATTATCCTCTTTGTAATATACGGCAGCCTTGAGAGACTGGCTTTCGGCGCCCATAATACGTTCATCAGTAGAATCATCGCGGGAGTGAGCGAACGTATAACCACCTGAAAAGGATAAACCGTTGAGAGGAACTGTCCTTGCTTCAATTTCAAAGCCCTGCCTGGTCTGTTTGGGTTCGGGGAGTGGCATGTTGCTTAGACTATTGTAAAAACAGGTCGCTTTCAGCCAGAGAAATGAGATGTCGTTGCTCTCTATACCGACTTGTATGGTCTTGATCTTCTGGATGTTATCAACGAGTATAGTGTTGGCGAGGCTGTATCCGTTTGCCGAGTAGCCACGAATCAGGGTTTTTTCCGTAAGACGATATGTGGCACCCAGCGTGTAGGTGGTTGGATTCCTCCCGAGCGCAGTATGGTCGAAACGGATGCCTGGGAGGAGGGTCAAGGCACCTGCGTTGTAGGATCCGTTCAAGTAGGTCGCCCAGCGGTTCAGTACTAGCTCTTCTCCATCAGCTTTGAGTATATTGTGATGTTCATAATCAATACCTGCCAGTGCAGTAAGAGGAGTCTTGTCCCAACGGATCCTGGCTGAACCGGAAGAAGTGGTCTGGCGGATAGTGGTGACCCAGTCTGGGAAGAGCGGATCGTATACAATGCTCCCCAGTATGGTCTCGTTCCACTGACGGCGATGCCTGGCGCTCAGATCAAGAATGAGATGTTCAGTGAGGGGGTGTGAATAGTCAGCGAACAGGTGATGGTAGCGGAATTCGTCAGTGTCGCGGTAGTTAAGCTCGGCAGACTCTTCCAGCCCTCTGAAAGCTTCCCGGATATTCCCGCCGACTGTCAGATGCCCCCGATTGGGAAGGTCGTACTCAAACTTTCCCCATGCATGGTTGAAGTTGATGCCATTGCCCGGAAGGAGCCCTCTTGAGTGAAGATTACCCCCCGCAAGGTAATAACCGAAGCGGTTTTCAGTGCCGCCCAGCTCGACGTTCAGGTCGGAAGTCCCTTTTTCACCATAAGTAGCAGATGCAACGCCGCCAACTCTCTTCTCCGGGTTTCCAGACTTGGTGATGACATTTACAACCCCCCCCATGGCAGCACCCCAGGCGGAAGAAGCTGCTCCCTTGATGATCTCGATCCGCTCGATCTGCTGTGCAGGGATCAGAGCTGCATCAGGGAAGTTGTTAAGCAGGTCGTTCTGAGCGATACCGTCGATAAAAATCAGGACATGATTGAAGTCAAGGGTTTTTGTGCTAAATGGTGTCCAGCTCCCGGGTGTCCGGGACTGTTGAATCTGTATGCCGGGGATGGTCTGTAGTATGTCGATGAGGGTGTGGGGATTGAGGAGAGCTATCTGGTCAGCTGTTATTACAGTAACATTTTCGGCAATTCTTGATATTGGTCTTGGTGAGCGGGAGGTAGTGACGGTCTCTGAGCCTTCAGCAGATAGCCCAAGAGGCAACAGGTCGCTTGCAAGATCTTCCCCCCGAGCAGGGGTAAGGCTCATAATGAGCAGGAAGAAAGCAGCCATAACATAACATGTTTTTTGCATATCAATTTCCTTGCAAAGGCCGGGAAAAGTAGCTTATAATTTTCATTAATTCTGTAATTTCAGATTTTTTCATTATATATCAGAACTGGCAGGCATTGTCCACTATTCTGCGAGCATTAACATCCTACGGGATGCATTCCATCAAATGGAGGTAGAACATGAAAAAGATGCAGAGAACGTTGGAGATCATTGATGCTGGACGTAAGGATGGATTGGAACTGATTGCCTGCTGTGCTGTTGGTACAAGTAAGGCTCGCCAAGTATTATAACCGCTCCTCTTCCTAACCCTGGAGACGCGGTGATCGCGTCTCCAGCACTCTCTGGCAGATCCAAAAAACATCATGCCCCTTTCACAATATCTCAAAATATGGCCTTGCATTGAAGAGGAGGAGCTATTTCTGCTCTACTCTACAAAAAAAGGGTCGCTGATCAAGGTTTCAGCAGACCTGCTGGAAGCAGCCCGCAATAACTCTCTCACCGAATCCGAAACAAGAACTCTGAAGGATCTCCTTATCTGGACTGAAGACTCTCTTGCCGAACGGGCCGAGATGCTCTCCATGGTTGACCAGGCCAACCTGACCCGAAACAAATTTCACGCCATAGTTGTGCTGAATCTTGACTGCAATCTTGCTTGCCCCTACTGCTATGAAGATTCTTTCAGGGGCAAATTTTATATGAATGGCTCTACTGCCGAACTACTTGTCAGTTCGGTCATCGGTCAACAGATTGCATCCGGACGGGAAGTCAGCATAGACTTTTACGGCGGTGAGCCGCTTCTCTCGGTTCCGCTTCTGAAAAGTATTGCCCAGCCACTTGCTGAAGCGGCAAGAGAGTCGGGATCCAAATTCTCTTTTTTTCTCTTTACTAACGGCACACTTCTTACCCGCGACCTTGTGGAAGAACTGCTTCCTCTGGGGCTTTCCGGGGCACTTGTTACCCTGGACGGGCCTCGACATATTCATAATAGCCAGCGCCCCTTTGTTTCAGGCAAGGGGAGCTTTGATCTGATCGTGAAGAATGTCGGTGAGGTGTGCGACCTTATCGAGATACAGCTCGGAGGGAACTTTACGGAAGAAAATTACAGAGAGTTTCCCACTCTTCTCGATCATCTTCTGGAACTGGGGATTACCCCATCGCGGCTGAAGCTGGTGCAGTTCACCCCTGTCGGCGACAAGTCGGCTCCTGCAAGCGTAAGGGATGCTCACGGGGGGTGTTCAGCGGCCAGTGACGCCTGCATCATGGAAGCGGCTCCATTTCTTAACTATGAGACAATCAGGCGGGGGTACCCTGCGCCGAAACCAGCAATGGGTGCCTGCATGGTGGAGTTCAATAATGACCTGGTTGTAAATTACGACGGCACCCTTTACAAATGCCCTGCCTTCATGGGGTGGCCGGAACTATCTGTCGGGACTCTGGAGGAGGGGGTAAAGGATTACTCTCAATCCCATAATCTCGGCCTCTGGCAGAATGACGAATGCCTCGACTGTGCTTATCTCCCCTTGTGTTTCGGCGGCTGCCGCCTTAACCCCCTTCTCAAAAACGGCACCATAAACGAAGTTGACTGCCGCAGGGAGTTTTTTGATGCGACCCTGGAGCAGATTGTTTTGCAGGATCTTGCTTCGAAGTAAATCCATCCTTTTTGAATATTCCCCATTTGTAACAAAACATTACATTCGCTGTAAACCCTCAACCAGTGCGGCTTTGCAGGTATATGTAAAAAATGTTTACGACTTTGTAACTGCTTGTAATCATGGATAATGATAATCAGAGCGATGATTAATTTACATGCTGCGAAACAATAAACCACAATCAGTTGACAGACGCTCTTGCAGGAATATTCCAGGTGGTGCTATGTAACTAGCTGATATTCTAGTAATATGTAAAAAATGTTTGTTTGAGTCAATTCCGGCACGCTTAATGAACATGTGATATCAGGTTCGGAGATCGTCATGAAAAACTCTACATCCGTCACAATAAAGAGTCTGCCGTTATTGATTGATACGGTTACGATTCCGGGTATCAAGGGGCTGATCGGGATTTCATCCTGTCCGGGGATGAAAGATGAATCGAGCTTTGACCTTTACGGCGAGAGTCTGATTGATGACCTCCTGACTATCCGGAACTGGGGTGCGGTAGCTCTGGTCACCCTCCTTGAGGAGGCTGAATTTAATCAGCTCGGTGTCAAGGATCTGTTTAAGCGGGCTGAGGAGCTAAGCCTTGTCTCTTTCCATCTGCCTGTTCGGAACTTAAGTGTGCCTGATGAGAGCTTTGACAGGGAGTGGCTTTTAGTGGGTGCTCGTCTTTGCGAAATGCTTCGTAACGGTGAACGGATTGTACTGCACTGCAGGGAGGGGATCGGCAGGGCAGGAGTTGTTGCAGCACGTCTGCTGATCGAATTGGGCCTGCCACCTGAAAAAGCGATCAAGGCTGTACAGAAGGCAAGACCGGGGAGTCTCCAGCTTTATCTTCATGAAAAGTACTGTTATTCACTTGCAGCCAGAAGTAAAGCTTCTACTCCGGAGCTCATCAATAAAGCAGCAGGGTTATCTTTAATGTGAAGGGAAACCTTTTTTCCTGGTGAATGGATCTGATATGAAAAAGCTGTTCATAATTATTGACGACAAGATAAATAGTTCGGTCTATGCAGATTTTTTTGCTGCAAAAGGTTATGTGGTAGCTACAAGCCATACACTTTTTGGCGTAATTAACGGTCTGAATGTCCTTAATCCTGATGTTGTCTTGGTTGATATGAATATGCCCGGATTTGACAGCAAAGGGGTTCTTGATCTTCTACACGACAGCCGGAAATACAAAATTGTCCTGATATCAGGGGGGTCACGCGAGGAAGAGATGAGAGCTCTCACTCTTGCCGGAGAGGCTGATGATTATTTTGTCAAAGGTGATCCGCTTGTCACTCTTGGTGATAAGATCAGTACCCTGCTTGGCGAAAAGAGCCAGGGTAGGTTCAGCAGAGCCTTCACAAGGCTTGAGACCGGTTTCGGGGAGGGGTTGAGGCAGAATATATTGAGATGATATGCTATCCGGAGTGATCGAA
This sequence comes from Geobacteraceae bacterium, assembly GCA_031401815.1. Lineage (GTDB taxonomy): Bacteria > Desulfobacterota > Desulfuromonadia > Geobacterales > DSM-12255 > JANNRW01. The sequence continues at coordinate 5,315 of JANNRW010000466.1, forward strand.
CGTTTTCTCCTTGATCGTTCAAATCTCTTCCGGTTATTATGAAGGCTCCTGGCTGACCAGCCCGGAGCCTTTTTTTATGCCTGGCAATGGATATCTTGTCTTAAATTCACTGATACTCTCTTTATAAACCATGTGACTCTTGTGACTGCTCCTGAATATTACATCCCTGACTTTGACCGGAACAGACCGAAACTTTTGCTCATTGTCGGCCCAACCGCTTCAGGCAAGAGTGAGCTGGCTGTCCGCCTGGCAGAGATGTTTGATGGAGAGGTAGTAAATGCTGACTCCATGCAGATTTACTCGGAAATGCCGATAGGGACTGCCGCACCATCTGCTGACATGCTTCCCAGGGTTCCCCACCATCTTTTCAGTATCTGCTCCCCAGAGATAAACTTTACTGCTGCTGACTACAGATCCAGGGCGCGAGAGGTGATTAACGATATTTCCCGTCGAGGTAAATTGCCAATACTCTGCGGTGGCACAGGACTTTATATACGTGTGCTGCTGACCGGAATTGCTGAATCACCGGCAGGGAGTATCTCTATAAGGCAAGAGCTGCTTGATTTTGTTGCTGACAAGGGGGTGCAAGCTCTTCATGATCGGCTTCAGGAGGTTGATGCACAAACAGCTGACAGATTGCATCCCAACGATACTTTAAGGGTTATTCGCGCTCTTGAGGTATATGAACAGACCGGCAGGGCTTTTTCCGACTTTCATGCCGGGCATCAGTTTTCGGAATCCTGGTGCAAGGCAGTTAAAATCGGTATACATCCGGAGAGGGGGGAGCTGTATGATCGTATCAATCTGCGAGTTGACAAGATGATGGCAGACGGTCTTCTCCCGGAAGTTGAGCGTCTTCTTGTATCCGGCTACTCTGCGGAGCTCAAGTCGATGAGAGCAATCGGTTACCGGGAGCTGTGCGAACATCTTGCCGGAAAGCTGACTCTCCAGGATGCGGTCGAACTGATCAAACGGAACAGCCGCCGCTATGCCAAGAGACAACTGACATGGTTCAGAAGTGATCCTGAGATAATCTGGTTTGAGACAACGTCCTCAATTGAGAAGATTGCTCCTCTTGTTTCCGGATTCCTTCTGGGTTGATTTATTGGTTGCCTGATGATGCATAAGCATGATATAGAAAAATTCCCGGTTTTTTTTCGGGTAAATTTTAATTGTTTATCGACAATAGTTTGATAGTATAAAATCATGTAATCCACTTAATTGGCCAGGGAGACAAGTATGACTAAGGCACCGTTCAATATCCAGGATCAGTTTCTTAACCAGTCGCGCAAGGAGCGTGTAAAAGTTGTCATCAAGCTGATGTCGGGCGAAAATGTCGAAGGATTCATCAAGTCATTCGACAATTTTTCCGTTTTGATAGAGCTTCGTGGCGATCATCTGATTTACAAGCATGCCATTGCATCCATAACTTCTGTTGAAGGTAATTTCAGACTTCATCAGTAGGTTTATTGCCACAGTAGATGTCATTTGTCATGACAGCTTCTGGTAACGGGGTCGCCTTCAGGCAGCCCCGTTATCTTTTGGAGATATGGTGAAGAAAAATGATTCGTTTGCAAATTCCCAAAAAAGTCCCCTCCCCCCTGGCGGGGGAGGGTCAGGGTGGGGGGGGAGTCGCCATGATATCAGCATATTGCAGCTTCACCCACCCCCTGACCCCCTCCCGTCAAGGGAGGGGGGAAAGACTTTTTGCGAGTCCATCAATACTGGTCTGCTGATTGAGCATGTAGCAACCGGCAGTATTGCCGAAGAGCTTGGTATCGAGGCCGGAGACAGGCTCCTTGAGATTAATGGCCAGCCTCTGAGGGATATCATTGACTATCAATATTTTTCCGCAGATGCTGAACTTGTTTTTCTTGTAGAAAAAGCTGTCGGGGAGGAGTGGGAGATCGAGTTCGACCATGCTCCCGAAGATATCCTGGGGCTGACCTTCCATGCGCCTGAACCAGAGTCTTGCGGCAACAACTGCCTCTTCTGTTTTGTCCATCAGCTCCCCAAAGGGCTCAGAAAGCCGCTCTATCTGAAAGATGAGGATTATCGGCTCTCTTTTCTCTGCGGCAATTATGTGACCCTCACAAATATCTCCCCTGAAGAGCTTGCCAGAATAAAGGATCAGCGTCTCTCTCCGCTCTATATCTCTGTTCATGCTACTGATCCGGTTTTGCGTGAAAACCTTCTCGGGAGAGTCTCCCTTCCACCTCTTCTTGAGATGATGAAGGAGCTAGCCTCTTCCGGGATAACCATGCATGCACAGGTTGTGCTCTGTCCGGGGAAAAATGATGGCGCTCAACTTGTCCGGACAGTCGAGGATATGGCCGCTCTCTACCCGCAGGTGGCATCACTGGCTGTCGTTCCTGTCGGACTGACCCGCCATCGCGCTAAACTCCCTCCCCTTGAGCCTGTAACACCGGAGTATGCAAAAGAGTTCATCGCTGCCTGGCAACCGGTTCAAAATGAGCTGGAACTTCGTCTGGGTGAGCCTTTTCTTTTTTTTGCAGATGAATTTTACATCAAGGGGGGGGTGACATTTCCGCCAATTGAAAGTTATGGTGACTTCCCTCAACTTGAAAATGGTATCGGTATGATCCCCCTGTTTCTGGAAGAGTCAACCGCTCTTCTCTCTCATGTTGAACCGCTCTCTCCGTGCAAGGTGACAGTTGTTACCGGGCTCTCCCCTTATAACTACCTTGCAGTTTTTATCACCAAGCTTGCAGCAGCAACCGGTCTCTCCCTAAATCTTATTGCTGTGCCAAACCTTCTTTTTGGAGAAGAGGTAACCGTAACCGGGCTTGTTTCAGGTGGTGACATAGCTGCCACAGTAGAGGAGCCGGAGGATATTCTCCTGATCCCTGATGTAATGCTGAAAGAAGGGGAGGGGGTATTTCTAGATGACATGACTCTTGATATGCTCGCTGAAAAGCTCGGTTGCCGGGTTGAAGCCTTTGTAGCGACACCTGAGGGGCTTTACAGGAAGCTGGTGGAAATTATGAATTATGAATTATGAATTATGAAAACTGCTCTACCTCTACCTTTACCTCTACCTTTACCTCTACCTCTACCTCTACCTCTACCTCTACCTCAACCTCAACCTCAACCTCAACCTCAACCTCAACCTCAACCTCAACCTACTTCCTCCCTCCTGCCATCTGGCTGCTGGCGCTCTCCTTTCTTAACTGATACATGAAAATCGGCCCTGCGATGGCTCCAAGGCCGCAGGTAGCAAAGCCGACCCCCCATTCACCGCTGACTCCGTTCATCGGTTCCCACCCTTTGCAGATGTCAAGAGCCCAACCGAAAACCGTTGGTGAAATCATCCCGAGTGAGTAGCCTACCAGCGATTGAATCCCCATGGCTGCCCCCAGGCAAGCTGTTGGTGCCAGCTCTGTCAGCCCTGTGGAAAAAACCGGAGACTCTGCAACTATGAGATAGCCGTATACAAGCCCTATGGCAAGGGTGATGTAGGGTGAAAAGTTGATCAGCCAGCCAAAACCAAGAGAAATAACGGCGCTTGCGATCATTACCAGAGAGATGGTGCGGGTTCTGCCTATCTTGTCGGAGATGCTGCCTGTTATTGCAGTTGAAAAGGTTCCTATGCCGACAATAACAGCTGCAGCAGTAGCCCCCCAGGCAGTTGCTTTGCCACTGTTCAATCCATACTGGAGCAGGTTTGCTGTAAAGAAGGGGGCAAGCCAGCTCCGCATGCCGTACATCTCCCACATATGTGCACCATAGCCGCAGATCATCAGCATGGCTGGCCGATTTTTCAGCACTGCGGCACTGTTGCTTTCAGTAGTGGTTCTTTCCGGTTTGAGATGTGTGTAGTCGCGAAATATGAAGAGCGAAAGTGATGCGCCGATCAGAACTGCGACTGAACCGGCCATAAACGCTTCTCTCCAGCCTGAAAATGAGGTTATCCCTCCTGTTACAACCAGGGAGAGTGAAGAGCCAAGCATCAGCGAACCGACATAAATACCGATGGCTCGTCCTCTCTGGCTGCTTGGAAATCGTTCTGCTACCAGTTTCAGCCCCGGCATGTATGTCCCCCCCATACCGATGCCGGTCAAACCTCTCAGAATCAACGCCGAAACATAGTCATGGGCAAAGATGGCAAACAGAAAATTGGCTGCGGCAGACCAGATCGCAGAGACGATAAATATCCGCTTGATGCTGATCCTGTCGGTGAGTGTACTGAGAATTACGCCGGAGAGTAAAAAGCCGAGTTGATAAATCGAAAAGATGGAGCCCGCCATGGTGTTGGTCATCCCCCACTCCTCTTTAAGGAGCGGAAGCACGGCAGAGTAGTTGATGAAGACCAGCATGATGAAGAGCTGGGTGAGGCAGAGAAGGAGAAGCCAGCGGCTGTTTTGGCTCATTTACCCAACCTCGGCATACTCTCTCTCCCGGAAAATTACGCCAAGCGAAGCAGCAAGATTTCGGACTGCCGTAATGTCGACATCAGGCAGGGTTACGGCTGTGGCAACAACTGTCGGAATCTGCTCTGCTGCTTCACGAAGAAAGTCGCAGACCCCCTTGAATCCGTCAGCGCCAAAAGGTGAATTGCAGAGCCGGTTGTATGTGGCCGGGTCAGCAGCATTCAGGCTGACAGAGAGGGTATCAACCAGCCCGACCAGCTCAGGAATGATATTGCGGCCATAAACAAGATTTGCCTGACCGTCGGTATTGATACGGATCTTTACTCCACGAGCCTTCAGTTTTCCGGCCACCACTTTTATCAGGTCAAGCCTTAACAGAGGCTCTCCATAGCCACAGAATACAACTTCGTCAAAGTCGGATCTCTCACCAATCGCTTCCAGCACTTCATGGGCAGAAGGCTCATGATCCAGCATCAGATGGTGCCCTTTTACCGTAAAATCGTCGAATTTAGCGCAGAATGTACAGCGGTTTGAGCAGCGGTTGGTAATGTTCAGATATAGTGAATTTCTTATCTTGTAGGCGATAGTGTTACTGTCGACGGTTGAGCCGATTCTGAAAAGCCTTTCGGTGTTGACGGTTGTAATCCTTGCTACATCTTCCAGGGAGAGCCCTTTTATCTCAGCTATCTTTTCTGCGGCAAACCTGACAAAGGCAGGCTCGTTCCGTTTACCCCTGTGAGGAACCGGCGATAAATACGGGGCGTCGGTTTCAATCAGAAGATGTTCGATCCTTACCGCTTTGACCACTTCATGCAGAGTGTGGCTATTGTGATAGGTAACAGTGCCTGGGATGGAGATGTAAAAACCCATATCAATACAATCTTTTGCCATCTCCATGTCTCCGGAGAAACAGTGAAGCACCCCTCCGGTTTTTGCCGCCTGCTCCTCCGTAAGGATGGTCATGACCCTTTCATGAGCATCCCGATCATGGATGATGACAGGAAGCTCCAAATCTTTGGCAATCCTGATAAAGCGTCGGAAAACCTGCTCCTGATCCGGCCTGGGGGAGCGGTCACGATAAAAATCAAGACCTATTTCACCAATAGCGACAACCTTTTTTGAGCTGCCCGCAAGTTTGATTATTATTTCATAACAGTTTTCAGTTACGCGGCTTGCATCATGGGGATGAATACCGACAGCTGCATAGAGATCCGGATATCTCTCCGCGAGTTCGACAGCCTGAATGCTCGACTCGATATCTGCTCCGACTACGATGATCTTTTTGACCCCGGCATCAGAGGCTCTTAGCATCATGGCGTCAAAATCAGCGGCAAACTCCTTGCCGTAAATATGGGCATGGGAGTCGATCATTTCGATTTTTTCAAAATTCATGCACTCTCTAATTGTCTTTTCCCCCTCCCTTGACGGGAGGGGATTTTTTTGAAAATCTGCGAATGGTTCAATATTCATGATTTTCCTGTTTAAAAAGGCCCCGGAATCTCTTCCGGAGCCTTAGCTCATTTACCTTTGCCGGTCAGTTTTACCAGCGCTTCCATATATTTTTTGCCGGTCTTTTTGATGATTTCATCCGGGAGGGGGGGGGGAGGGGCGCACTTGCCCCAGTCAAGCGTCTCCAGGTAGTCGCGCAGGAACTGCTTGTCGAAACTCGGCTGAGCCCCCCCGGGGCTGTACTGATCCTTTGGCCAGAAGCGGCTGGAATCAGGGGTCAGGCACTCATCAATAATTATCAGCTTGCCATCATATATGCCAAATTCAAATTTTGTGTCGGCTATGATGATCCCTCTGGTTTCGGCATAATCGCGCGCCTTGCTGTAGATTCTGATGGTTACATCCCGAACCTGCTCTGCCAGCTCTTTTCCACAGAGGCGGATCATCTCATCAAAAGAGATGTTTTCATCATGTGCGCCGAGTTCAGCCTTGGTGGAGGGGGTGAAAATCGGCTCAGCAAGCTTCGATGACTCCACAAGCCCGGCAGGGAGTGTTATACCGCACAAGGAACCGGTTGCCTTGTAATCTTTCCATCCCGAGCCTGAAAGATAGCCCCGGACAATGCATTCAGCAGCGAGCGGTTTTGCTTTTCGAACCAGCATGGAGCGCCCTTCGAGGTCAGCCGCGTATTTTTGACACTCCCTGGGGAAATCCTTCACATCGGTTGATATGATATGGTTCGGGATGATATCCTCCATCATTTTAAACCAGAATATTGATATCTGGTTAAGAACAAACCCCTTGTCAGGGATACCTTCGTTCATGATTACGTCGAAAGCGGAAATCCGGTCTGATGTGACCATAAGTAGTGTCTCACCAAGATCGTAGATGTCGCGAACCTTGCCGCGAGCAGCAAGGTTGAGGTCAGGGAATTCAGTTGCAAGTACAAGTCTGGACATAAATATCTCCTTATTTTGATTCAGCCTGAACATGGAAAAGGTCTAGTCAGCTATCAGTTGCTGGTTAAGTTCGATTTTGGCGGCACTCCGCAACTCTTTCAGCCAGGCATCAACAGCATCCTGCTGCTTTTTGGGGAGAAGAGTCTTTTTGATCTCTTCCCTTGATTTCTGAAAGTCGTCCTTGTTGGCAAGTGTGCGGTTTTTAAGCTTGAAAACTATCCATTTATCCCCCAGCTTGAAAGGGGTTTTCGGAAGCGGGGCAGTTGCAGTCAGGGTGAAGGCAGAATCCATGGCTTCTCTGGAGACACCTATCCCCGGAATATTCCCCTGTTCATTGAAGGAAAAGCTCCCTGTATCACTGAATTTCAGAGAAGCCACCCCTTTCCCCATGGTAGCAAGAGCCTCTTCGGCTTTTTTAGAGGCGAGCTCCTTTGCCTTGTCAGCTTTTGCCCTCACCTCCACTGCGGATCTGATCTGCGCAAGGGGAGGAACCTCGGCAGCTTTTCTCTCTTTAAGTTTCAGAGCATAGATCCCTTTCGCTGTCTCGATCGGGCCTGCCATCTCACCCTGCTTCAGAAGAAAAGCTTTTTTGAGCAGAGCCTCTTCAGATGCAAGATTTGCCGGAGGTGCCTTTGAGGTAAAAAGTGGTGTTTCGCTGATCTTCCCCCCAAGGGCTGTGGCGACTGCCTGAAGATCAGCAGCAGCGGTGCTCTTGTTGATGATGTCAGCAGCAGTCTCATATGCCTGTTTACCGGCTTTCAGCTTGATCGCATCTGCTTTTGCCTTATCTTTTACTTCAGCAAGGGGGAGTATTCCATTTTTCCCCTGGTATCGATCAATGTTCTTCTGGTAATAGCTCTGGATCTCTTCATCAGTCACTGCTGTTTTGCCAACAAGCGAGGCAGGATCGTACATCACGTACTGAATGCTTATCTGTTCAGCAGTTTTAAACTGCTCCTGATGGTTTTGCAGGTAACCGGTCAGATCCTGCTCAGTGAGCTTTACCTCGGCAAGTAGGGATTCCGGAGTAAATGTGGCATATTGCAACTCCAGCCTGTCATTTTTCCTGTGGTAATAGGTTTCTGCATCTGCATCAGATACAGTTGCCTTCTCTTCAACGGTTTTGCGAACTTTCTTTATGAGCAGTTCGTTTTTCTGGGCATCTTCAAAGTCGGAAACAGTCATTCTGCTCCCTTTGAGAGTCTGCTGATACTGCTGAAAATCAAAGGCACCGTTTTTCTGAAAAGCCGGAACTGCGGCAATAGCAGCTGCAATTTCATCTTTACTTACGGAAATATTCATCTTTTTTGCAGCTTTTCGCATCAGAACCGACTCGACAAGGTTGTCCAGGGCAGTTTTCTTTATTGCGAGCTGTTTTTCAATATCAGGGGTTAGGGAGCGCTGGTAAATCTGTTCGTAAATTCCGCGAAGACGGTAGTAAGACTGCTGATAATCTTCAAGGGCAATGGTTGTTCCGTCGACCTTTGCGGCATAACCTTGAGAGCCGCCTACGCCGTCCTCCCCCTTGCCCCAGACAAGGAAAATGGTGCCAATGAAAGAAAAAACAATAATAGCGAAGACAACCTTGATTACTGCGGACTGCTTGTATTTGCGCATTATGCCGAGCATGATCCGGTATAACTCCTTTTTGGTAGATTACGACGGCATTTTCCGTCCGGGCGAAGTTCAAAATAATATGATATATTCTTTTCAAAAGCAACAGGATGTTTGTCAGCCATTTGGATGATGTAGCATAAAGTAATTTGACCATTCGCAACTCTTATGGTAGTTTTTACAGGTTTTTCAGGATGTTCAGAGGACTGGTGTAAATGAACAAGCATATAATATGTATTTTGTTATGTCTGGCCGGAATCTGTTCCGGCTGTGCCATGGAGCGTTACCAGATTCCTGACACCTATCAACGTGCTGAAGGTGCCCCCCCTCCGCTCAACATAGTTGAGTCCCGTTCGATGTATCTTTTTTCCCTGGCAAGGATTCATACAATAGATGGTGATCATGATGGTGCAATCACCCTGTTGCAGGCATCCATCGAAGCAGATCCCCAGAGCGCTTTCCTGCATGCTGCCGTTGCCGAGCTCTATCTGAAAATGAACCGGTTGCCGGAGGCAATAAATGCTTGCCGGACAGCCATATCCATTGACCCGAAGCAGGGGGAGGCGCATCTCCTTCTGGCAGGGATTCTGGCCGGTTTGAAGCAGGATCGGGCAGCCATAGACCATTACAGGAAAGCTGTTGAACTCCTGCCTGACAAGGAAGAGGGGCACCTGCAACTTGCAGTCACCTACCTTCGAATTTTTGAATATGAAGAGGCTGTCAAGACTCTGAAAGCGCTTGTTGTCATCTCTCCTGAATCTCCACTGGCTTATTATTATCTTGGCAAGGCTTATGAGCAGATGAAGCTTGGCAAGGATGCAATGGGCTATTATCGCCGCGTTATTGAACTGAAGCCTGATTTTGAGCCGGTTTATGTCGATATAGGGCTCTCTTTTGAAGCCCAGGGGGAGAGAGCCGAGGCGATAAGGTCATTTCAGGCTCTGCTGGAGATTAATCCTCACAACTTTTCTGTGATGCAGCATCTGGTTCAGATTTACATACACGAAAAACGGTTTGATGAAGCTATTGTTATTCTGAAGCGCCTGCTCTCAAGAGATGTGGGTGGGCTTGATACAAGGCGCAAACTCGGGCTTGTTTACCTTGAGCTTGAGCGCTACGATGAGGCAATAGCTGAATTTGACCATATTCTTGGGAGAGAGCCTCTTGCCGCGCAGGTGAGATTTTATCTTGCTCTGGCTTATGAAGAGAAAGGGGAGAGTGACCGCGCTATTGAAGAGTTCTTCAAGATCCCCAGGACAGCATTCAACTATCAGGAGGCTCTTGGGCATATTGCCTATCTTTACCTTGATGCAGGGGAGGAAGAGAAGGGTATAGCGCTTCTGAAAGAAGCAATAGCCGTCGAACCGGCCAGATTTGATCTGTATCTTCATCTGTCAGGGCTTTATGAGGGGCTGGAGCGTTACCGGGAAGCCCTTGACCTGCTGCTTGCC
>JANNRW010000467.1:0-26476 GCA_031401815.1 Geobacteraceae bacterium
GGAAGCAACACGCGAAATATACTGGAACATAGGTCACGGAGTAGTACCGGTAATGTACCTTTTAAGCTTTGCAGCAGTAGCTGTGATGCTCTGGGGTTTCCGGAAAAGGCTCCCTCTTTACAGGCTTGGCAAACCCCTCAACCGGTTCGACCAGCCTGAAAAGCGCCTTGATCTTCTCCTTACAGCAATCTTCGGGCAGGAGAAGATCTTTCGTGTAACCTCCGGCGGTCTCCCTCACGCCCTCTTCTTCTGGGGTTTTCTGGTACTCTTCATCGGCACCCTCCTCGTCATGGCCCAGGCAGACTTCTTCACCCCTCTCATGGGTGTAAACATCCTCTCCGGCAAGTTTTACGAAGCCTTCTCCCTGATTCTCGATCTGGCAGGCCTTCTTACCGTTATCATGCTTGCCCTGCTCTTTATCCGCCGTTTCATCATCAAACCTGATGGACTGGAGATAACAGATGACGACTACCGGGTACACTTTCTGCTCTTTGCCATCCTCATCACCGGCTTTCTCATAGAAGGGGCGCGGATGGCCGCAACAGAGCTGAGACAAAACCCGGAACTGGCACTATACTCGCCAGTTGGGCTTATGATAGCAAAAAGCCTGGCAGGCTACACCGACGCATCACTTCTGGCACTTCACAAAACCCTCTGGTGGATACACCTTGCACTTGTACTCGGATTTTTCTGCGCCATACCGTACACCAAACTGCGCCACATCTTCACCACCTCTGCAAATGCCTGGTTTTCCCCGCTTGAGCCCAAAGGGAGCATAGCCACAATAAACATGGAAGATGAAGAGTGTGAACAGTTCGGCGCAGCAAAAATAGCTGATCTCACCTGGAAAGACATCTTCGACGCAGACGCCTGCACCAGCTGCAAAAGGTGCCAGGATAGCTGTCCGGCTCATGCCACCGACAAACCGCTCTCCCCGATGAAAGTAGTACAGCAGATCGGCGAACAGGCACAAAGCGACCCGACCGGAGAGCTAATCGCCACAGTCAGTCAGGAGGCTCTCTGGGCCTGCACCACCTGCCGCGCTTGCCAGGATATCTGTCCGGCTAACATCGAACATGTCAACAAGATCATTGAAATGCGCAGAAACCTCACACTCATGGAAGGAGCATTTTCCGGAGATGAAGTAAGGACTGCCTGTAGCAACATCGAAGTCAACGGCAACCCCTTTGGTCTTGCCTATGCAGCCAGAGCCGACTGGGCAAAAGATCTTCCTGTCACACTCATGGAGAGCGGCCAAGAGGTAGACATCCTCTATTTTGTCGGCTGCTACGCATCCTTTGACAGGAGAAACCAGACCGTAGCAACAAACTTCATCAAGATCTGCGCAGCCGCCGGAATTAAAGTCGGGATACTCGGCAAAGAGGAGAAGTGCTGCGGCGAACCTGTCCGAAAGCTTGGGAACGAATACCTGTACCAGACCATGGCTCAGGAGAACATCGAACTCATCAAAGGGTATGGTATCAAACAGATAGTCACCACCTGCCCGCACTGCTACAACACCCTTGGGAGGGACTACCGCGATCTCGGGCTGGAGGTACCGGTAGAGCACTACACCACCTTCATCGACCGGCTGCTAAAGGGAGAACGTCTGAGTCTCGACCCTGAAAGATTCCATTACACCTATCACGACTCCTGCTACATAGGGCGCTACATGGATATCAGCGAAGAGCCGCGCGCGATATTGCAAAGAGCAGGGGGGATCATAAGAGAGATGGAGCAGAGCAAGAACGACAGCTTCTGCTGCGGCGCAGGGGGCGGGCGTATACTGGCAGAAGAGAAGATCGGGAAAAAGATCAGCGAAACCAGGATCAACATGGCCGTTGAAACAGGAGCACCGCTCCTCATCTCAAACTGCCCGTTCTGCCTCACCATGTTTGAAGACGGCATCAAGACCGGCGGAGCAGAGGGGACGATTGTAGTTAAGGATCTGTCGGAGATAGTGGTGGAGAGGATGGGAGACAGGAATCAGTAGTCAGGAGTCAGGTGTCAGTAGTAAAGAATCAGTAGTCAGTATTTTGTAGTTAGTGGTTGGTGGATGGTCGATAGTGGTTGGTGGTTAGTTGTTGGTTTTCATGCTGACCCCTGACCCCTGAATACTGACTACTGCTTTCATTTGCTGACCCCTGTCCCCTGAATACTGACTACTTCTTCAAAATAAGGAGATTAAACATGAAAATACTAGTCTGCATCAAACAGGTACCTGACCTCGAATCGCGCTTCAAGGCCAACAAGGCCGGAAACTGGTTCGACGAGACGGATCTTGCCTTCCGGATGAATGAATACGACGAGTACGCAGTAGAGCAAGGGGTAAGAGTGCGGGAGCAGTTCGGGGAGAGCTGCGAACTGACAGTTCTCTCCATCGGCCCTGATCGGGTAGGCGAAGCTATCAAAAAAGCACTCGCCATGGGGTGCGACAACGCTGTCCATATAAAAGACAGCGCTGCTGCTGACAAAGATCCCTGGCAGATAGCATCCATAATAGCGGCACATGCAAAAAACACCAATTACGATCTGATCTTCACCGGGATGCAGTCCCAGGATCGTGGTTCGGCCCAGGTAGGGGTGCTTCTTGCTGAACTGCTTGGCTTCTCCTGTGTCACCACCATCATCGGCTTTGACTATAAAGACGACATCATAACTGTGAAACGTGAGCTTGAGGGTGGGATCAAAGGGGTAGTCAAATTGAAGACCCCCGCACTTGTCACATGTCAACTTGGTCTCAATACTCCTCGCTATCCGACTCTGCCCAACATCATGAAGGCCAAGAAAAAAGAGATCCTCTCAATCCCGGCAGAAGAGCTCCTCAGCGAGGAGGCTTTAACCGCTACAGCCAGCTTCCATCCACCTGCAAAAAAAGGGGGCGGCATAGTACTTGAAGGTGAAACAGGCGACCTCGTTGAAAAAGTAATCGCTCTACTAAAAGAAAAAACCGCAGTACTGCGGTAGGAGGCCATACATGAAAACACTACTCATCGGCGAATACCGGGAAGGCAAACTGCTCGAATCCACCTACGAACTATTAGGCTTTGCGAGTCAATTAGGTGGCGAAACCGCCATGTTCCTCGTTGGCAACAGTGCAGAGCTCCCTGCCTGTAGTTGCAAACTATATCTGGCTGATGTCGTTGCCAGCGGAGAATACAACCCCGACCTGCACAAACAACTTATCCTCCAGGCGATAGCAGAAGAAAAACCTGACTACATCGTCCTAAATCACTCTTCCTACGGGTGGGATCTGGCACCTCGTCTTGCGGCACAGCTAAAAGCCTCCCAGATATCCGAAATCATAGCCATAGTTGATGGCGGTTTTGAAACAGGCTGTCTCAATGCCAAAATGCGCCGAACCGTATCACCAAAAACAGCCCGGGCAGTGCTCACCATCCAGGCAGGGGCGTTTCCGGTACTCCAGCCGGGCGGCACCCCGCAGGTTGTGCAACTTGTCGCCACTGCTGCTGGCAGCATGGAATTTGTCGGTTATGAACCAGCCGAAGCAAAAGACGTAGATCTGGCCAAGGCCGAAATCATCGTCACTGCCGGGCGAGGTGTAGGTAAAAAAGATAATGTTGCTGTCATTCAGGCTCTGGCCAAAGCGCTTGGCGGAGAACTCGGAGCCAGCAGGCCGGTGGTAGATGCGGGGTGGGTTGAGCATAGCCACCAGGTAGGGACAACCGGACAGACTGTAAGTCCGAAACTCTATATTGCCTGCGGAGTATCCGGCGCAATACAGCACCTCGCCGGAATGAAAAAATCTGACTTTATTGTTGCTATCAACAAGGACAAGGATGCACCGATAGGTGAAATAGCCGATGTCCTTGTCGTGGCGGATGTCATGCAGTTCGTACCTGCACTCACAGCAAAGCTTGCGAAATGAGCACTCTTGACGGCATTCGCGTTGTTAATCTGGCAGTAAATCTGCCTGGCCCTGAAGCGGCCAGACGGCTCAGACTGCTTGGAGCCGAAGTTGTCAAAGTAGAGCCGCCTGCCGGTGATCCAATGGAGCAGTACCACTCAGCCTGGTATCTGGATATGGCTACAGGTCAGCAACTGGTAAGAATTGACCTGAAAAGCCCCTCCGGGCGGGAGAGTCTTGACAACTTGCTGGCAACAGCAGATCTGCTAATAAGCGCAACCCGTCCGGCTGCAATGGAACGCCTGGGACTTGGCTGGAGGGAACTGCACAGCAACTACCCACGTCTTTGTCAGGTGGCAATCACAGGTTACCCGTCACCTCGCGAGAACGAAGCAGGACACGATCTGACTTATCAGGCATCACTGGGGCTGATCAATCCCCCCCATATGCCGCGTACCCTGCTGGCAGACATGGCTGGCGCAGAGCAGACCGTTACAGCTTCACTTGAGCTCCTTTTAAGGCGTGAGCGTTGTAGCGAGGCAGGTTATGCAGAGGTGCCATTATCAAAAGCAGCAGAGGCCATGGCTGAGCCGCTTCGTTATGGCTGTACTGCTCCCGGAGCATTGCTGGGGGGCGGTATTCCGGAATACAATATTTATCAGGCAAAAGAGGGCTGGATTGCGGTTGCAGCGCTGGAGCCGCATTTCAAAGAGCGGCTTCAGTCAGCTCTCGGCATTACTTCAATTGAAGAGTATAAAGCTGCATTTATTACCAGGAACGCTACAGAGTGGCAGCAATGGGGTCAGGAACACGATGTGCCGGTAGTTGCAGTCAAGTAAATAACCTGAAGGGGGTAGAAGCATGTATCTGGAGCTGACAGAAGAGCAGAAGCTGATTCAGGATACTGCCCGTGATTTTGCGAAAGCTGAGCTTGAGCCGGTAGCAGCAGTGCTTGACCAGGCAGATGACCGTAAGCCACTGCTGGCAAACCTGAAAAAACTGGCGGAACTTGGTTTCATGGGACTGAATGTAAAAGAGCAGTACGGTGGCAGTGAAGCCGGTGTTGTCGCCTTCAGCCTCGCAATTACCGAAATTGCCCGTGTCTGCGCTTCAACAGCAGTTACTCTTTCAGTTAACAACATGGTCTGTGAAGTGATTCAGGCAGTTGGAACCGAAGAGCAGAAGATGGCCTACATTCCAAAAATCTGTTCCGGTGAATATGCAGCAGGTGGATTTGGCCTTACCGAGACCTGCGCCGGGTCTGATCCATCCGGAATGGTGACACAGGCGGTAAAAGATGGCGACTTCTATGTACTGAACGGTTCCAAGATATTTATTACCAGCGCCCCTTACGCCGGTGTTTTCGTTGTCTGGGCGGTTACTGACAAGGATGCGCCCAAGGGGAAGGGGATCAGCTGCTTCCTGGTGGAGGCGGGCACACCCGGCCTGATCATCGGCAAGGAAGAGAAAAAGATGGGGCAGCATGCCTCATCAACCAATGAACTGATCTTCGACAACTGCCGGGTGCCGGCCAGCGCAATGATGGGGAAATTGAATGATGGTTTCCGGATTGCCGTTGCCGAACTGACCGGCGGCAGGATCGGTATCGGTTCATTAGGGCTCGGCATCGGTCTGGCTGCCATGGATTTTGCCACAAAATATACAACCGAGCGGGTGCAGTTTGGCCAGAAGATCAGCAGTTTCCAGGCGCTTCAGTGGATGATTGCAGATGCCTACACTGAACTGGAGGCAGCCAGACTTCTGCTGATGAATGCTGCTTTCAGGAAGGAGAACGGAAAATCCTTTGCAAAAGAGGCTTCGATGGCAAAACTGTACGCTACGGAAACTGCCAACAAGGCATGCTACAAGGCTATGCAGATGCTGGGGGGATATGGTTACACAAAGGACTTCCCGATTGAGCGCTATACAAGGGATGCCCGAATTACTTCAATTTACGAAGGCACCAGCGAGATTCAGCGGGTGATTATTTCAAGAGAGATTCTGAAAAGTCTCGGCTAAAGGCAAAGGGCAAAAGGCTGAGGGTTTCCGGGTTTTTCTCGTGCCCCTGGCGTTTCTCCCGCATTCACATTCAGGAGGAGAGCATGAGCAACAGCAAACGTATCACGCTTCAGCAGGCTGCCGAGGTTGTCAAGAACGGCTCAAGCCTGACGTTTTCAGGGTTCACGATTTGGAGACGGCCATTCGCCCTGGTCTACGAACTGATCCGCCAGAAACGCCGTGGATTGCATCTGATCGAGGTAAACGGCGGGCCACAGACAGAGTTTCTGGTTGGCGCAGGCTGCGTCGATATCTGGGAATCCTGCTGGGTCGGTCATGAACTTTACGGCAAATATGGCGCAAACCTCTCACGCAGGGTGGGGAAAAAGGAGATCATTGTCGAGGATTACAGCCATGCAGAGATGATGTTCCGCTTTGCAGCAGCTGCTACCGGAGCTGCCTATGCAGTTACCCAGACATCACTCGGCACTGACATTCACAATCCTGAGTACGACATGCTCGGCAGAGCCGGTATGCGGGACGGTAAGCATCCGCACATTGCCAAACACAAATACCAGTTTTGCGAAGATCCGTTTTTCGGAGCAGGTGCCCAGGTGATGATTCCGGCAGTCAAACTTGACGTCGCTGTTCTTTGTGTCCAGCAGGTCGGGGAAGAAGGAACCGTGCGGGTAAATGGCCAGTACTACTCTGACCCTGAATCTGCCCGTGCAGCTGACATTACCATTGCTATTGCCGAAGAGATAGTTCCTGAGGAGTATCTGCGCCGCAATGCCGACCAGAACACTATCCCGAGTTTTGAAGTTGATTACATCCTGGAGTGCCCGTTTGGTGGCCATCCGACCGGGATGTTTGGTCGCTATGATGTCGATGGCTATTTCCTCAAGGACTTTTACGGCATGACCCGCACTCAGGAAGGGTTTGATGACTTTGCCAAAGAGTGGATCTTTGGGCTGGATCATATGAGCTATCTGGAGAAACTCGGCTGGCCGCGCATGTTGAAGCTGAAGGCAAATACCGCGATGAACTACAGTCCGCGCGAGAAAAAGGGGGGGAAATAAGATGTCAGAGTACGCGAAACCCGAAGAGTACGGTCTTGCCGACCTCCTTTGCTGTGCCGCATCCCGCGAGGTGGCTGATAACGAAATTGTCTTTGCCGGTACCGGCCTACCGATGGTCGCCATCATGCTGGCCCAGAAAACCCATGCCCCAAACCTCAAGCTTATTTTCGAGGCAGGAACTCTGGATGGCCGTCCACCCGAGCTTCCAACGTCAGTTGGTGATGCTCGCTGTGAAATGGGGGCTTCACGCTCCTCCGGCCTGAATGATGCCTTTGGCATAGCCCAGAGAGGTCTGGTCGATCTTGGGTTCCTCGGCGGTGCCGAGGTGGATCTCTACGGTAATGTCAACACCACCTGCATCGGCGATTACCTGAATCCGGAACTGCGCCTGACCGGCAGCGGCGGCAATCCGGATATCAACTCCTTTGCCAGGCGGACAGTCTTCATCATGGTGCATGAAAAGCGCCGTTTTGTCGAAAATGTCAGCTACATCACCAGCCCTGGCTGGCGGGTGAAGAGATGGCCGGGGGGAGAGTTTGTCCATCGCCGCGAACTTTACGGAGCAGCCTATCGTGGGGGACCATCAGCAGTAATCAGTACCCTTGGAGTTTTCCGTTTCGACGAAGTAACGGGCAAGATGTATCTGAACACTTGCCACCCCGGCAAGAGCCCTGAAGAGATCAAGGGGATGTGCCAGTTTGATCTCGATGTCTCCAGAGTACAGGGGGAGACTTTGCCGCCGACTGTAGAGGAGCTGCGGATAATTCACGAAGTACTAGATCCGGATGAGATATTTATTCCGAAGGTGAAGAAGGGGTAGCAGTTCAAGTAATAATATGATCCAGACAAAAGGCCGCTTCTTGATCGAGAAGCGGCCTTTTGTTGTCATACCAATAACAATCAGAGTAGCAAAAGCGGTGTCGAATGGGCATGACAGCAGATTCATGGTTGGTCTATACCTGCGAGAAGGTTTCTTCCCTTATTTGTAATGCGGTATTTCTGCAGAGGGCTGTTGGGCTTATCGGGGATGGTCATTTCAATCAGTTCTGCTTCCAGTGCCGGCTGCAAGTAGCCGTCAACAAAGCTGTCGCGATGTTTGAGTCCCAGGGTTAGCTGCAATGTAGACCGACTCATATCGCCATCAATGATAGAGAGCAACCTCGCGACTTGCCCGGTGACTTGCCCGGTGACTTGCCCGGTGACTTGCTCGGTAACTGCTGATATAGGCTTTGCATAGCGGAAAACAATCCGTACATAGCTGTCTCGAATTTCAAATGCCTCTTTCCCGTAGACTTTGAGAATACGTGGTACGCCAGAGCCGAGATGTTCGACAATTTCCAGATCGCGGAAAACGCGCATGATCTCCTTGTTACGGGGGACAGAGCAGCCGCCGAAGAAATCCTTTTCGGTGACGCCATAAGGCAAGCCACCCATGGAGGTAACCTCAGCACGATCAGAGAAAAACTCCAGCTTCGGGGTTGCGCCATACGAGTAGTCATTGTGCACCACAGCATTGATAATGGCCTCGCGAATGGCAATAGAGTTGATCATTTCCCGTTCCTGTCGCAAAGGGTAGCCGATCTTGGTGAAGATGGTATTTTCCACCTTGACTCTATCCAGCAGCGCTTTCAGTGCTTTTACCAGAGAGCAGCGCCCGTAATCGCGATTTTCGATCAAATCCACCCGATCAACACCGGCATATTTCGCCACCTGCAATGAAGATCCGTTTTCATCAGCCAGCAAGTAGGCGGCATAGTTGAGTTTATCATCCGGAGTCAGCAACTCCAGATTCCTCATGAAGGCGTCGTTGAGTTGAAGCCCCCGGGTTTCATAGTAAATCTTGAGCTGCTCAAAGGTGAGATTTCTTCGTGGTGATTCCATGCGGCCAATCGTGTTACGGATACGTCGACCATAAAGTGATTCAATCATTTCCCTGGGCATGGGCTCGGCGGCGCTGCCGATGCGTAGAAAACAGCCCTTTTCAGTCATGCCGTATTTCTTGAGGTAGTAGGGTTTTTCAAGACCACCGGCCACGACGATGCGGAGGATCTCCTTGCCTTCAACTCTTTCATGCAAAATTTCGAACAGACCCATGATTGACGGTTGAATGTTATTTTTAAGGCGATCCTTGATTGCCAGCTGGAGTGCATCGCAATCCCTGACCCCGAAGACTGTGCCATCATTGTCGATGCCGATATGCAGGCTGCCACCTTCCCGGGCATTCAGGAACGCTACCACTTCCTTTTCCAGTCCGTCGGTCAGCTCGCGTTTATATTCTATGCGGTTGTTTTCCATTACATACCCTCGTTACTTCTGCATAGAGAAACAGATATTCGTCTCGTGTCAAGGCTACGAGCGAGCCATAGACCTGTCAGTCCTCCTGGCAGGTACATTCGGTTGGTTGGGCATTTCTTTTCTTGTTCAGCTTTAAATGAATCCGTCCCCTATTATCCTTTTCCTTACTGAACTCCATCTCTAATTGTCGTGACACTGATACGACAATCTGCCCAACACAAGTACGCTGGTTTTCGATCGCTGAGTTGTTTTTTGTCCATATCGTTCAGGTTCCCAAATTCCATGAGGCATGTTGCCGAAAACAGGTTGCAAAGCAGAGTTTCTCCAATAGCTTCAGAGGTTTAGCTATCTACAGCTTCTATCACAGAGAGAAGTTGATGACAATTAAAAAAGGCCCTGATCGCTGGATCAGGGCCTTTTGACATTCACTGGCAATCAGCTACTTTTTGGTATTGCAGTTACCTTTGCAGCCTGCTTTACCCTTCTTGCTGCACTTACACGTACCGCCATCTTTGCTACAGTCACAGCTTGCGGTTTTATCACAGTTTTTACAGCTCGTTGCTTTATTGCAGCCTTTGCAGCTACCGTCCTTGCATGAGCTGCAATCACTGCATGACTTCCCATTCTGGCACTGCTTGCAACCACAGCTGCCAGCCTTGTTACAGTTACTGCCATCCTCGTCCATCATCTGGCAGACTTTTTGGCAGACACTATCAGGCAGTTTGCTGCTTTCACGCACTGCCTCAATTTTTGCCTTAACAGCGGTGACCTCAGCTTTCAGCGCATCAATTTTGGCACTGTCCGGTGCTTCTTTCAGCCCTTCTCGCTGCAAGTCGAACCTTTTGTTCATCATCTCCTGACGCAAATCAATGGTGTCTGCCTTGAATTTCCTGATCTGCTCTGGAGTTGCATCTCCTTTAGTCGAGCTGCAACAATCCCCTTTTTTCGAACCTTTCGGCTCCATCTTGCCCTGAGCCAGTGCAGCTACCCCCACAGAAAGGGCGAGTGCACAAACTGCTATTGCGGTGTACAGTTTCTTCATTGGTGTCTGGTCTCCTATGTAAAAGTACTTTGATACTACCGAAGTTGAAAAAAATAGTCATTCAATTTATTGCATATATCTGGGACACAACCTTTTCTTCGAAAGTAATGGAGATTTATGTGCCCCCATAACTGGATTGAGACACCACACCATAAATCTCTCTCAGGCGATTCACTCCGTTACTGGATGGTTTTTTTGTAATTTGCTTCTTATTATTGGTGAGCTGGTTCCTGGGGCTTTCTGGCTGATATCCAGCAGGGAATGTTTGGTTGCTATACTGTTATTGGGTGTCCTCAAATATTACAAGCTGGCGCAGATCAAGCAGCTACAACAAAGCAGTTCTTTCCATTCTCCTTGGCCTGGAGCAGGGCCTTCTCAACCTTTTTCAGGCAATCGTTAACACTCTGTCCAGCCACGAATTCGCCGACTCCAAGGCTTACGGTTACCCGGATACCTGGTTTGCTTACCTTGAATTCGGTCATCGCAATAGACTGGCTGATTTTCTGGGCTACCGAGAGTGCGCCGTCTATACCGGTTTCAGGAAGCAGGAAGAGAAACTCTTCACCACCCCAGCGGGAGCAGATGTCTTCATTCCGTACGCACTCCCTCAGCACACAGGAAATTTCGAACAGAACATCATCGCCGCAGTTGATGCCGTATGTGTCATTTACCAGCTTGAAATTGTCCACATCCGCCATAATGAGCGAATAAGTCCGCTGATGCCGTTGGGCACGGCTATGCTCCTGTTCGATCTTTTCCGAAATATCACGCCGGTTTGCAAGACCTGTCAATGGATCTATTCTGGTAGCAAGCTCAAGAGAGCGTGTCATCTCTACAAGTTGAGTCTTTAGCCGACCGATTTCGTGAACTGAGGATTCAGCATGCTGCACAGATTCCCTTGCCAGTTCGAGAAGTTGGCTACAGAAAGAAAAAAACGGGTTTCCGGCATGATCCCCGGCAGAAATCAGAAGCTCGTGGCCTTTTATTTCATCTTTTATTAACGAAACATCCCTCTTGCCGGTTCTGGTCATACGCTCCTCCAGATCTCCCTGATATAATGTCCTGTAATAATACAGGAGTTGAAGAAATAGTCATGCTGTTTTTTGCATATATCTGGCGGCAGTTTTGATTTCATTTTCAGTCAGGGGTGTTTCAGTAAAGGAGATATTGAACTGCTCTGCAAAGGAGTTTTCAAGGAGTTCCATCAGAGATTCAGAGCTTAATGTTACTCCCGTTTGGCCAAGAGAAGTTGTTTTTGAAGCGAGTTCTGCGGAATCTTCGCGTAGATAGGGGGTGCTTTCATCTGTCATTGACTTTAATGGAATGGAGCCGTGCTGGAATACCAGCTCTTTCAGCCGTCTCTGGGCATTGCCGCCTATTTTCTTTCCGTCAAGGAGGATGTCACAGCTTTCAATGCCATCAAAACAGAGTGGGGTACGTATCCCGAGGGGTCTGCTTCTGCCATGGTAGTCAGCGGCGTAGGAGGGGGCTAGCCCGAGCTTCCGGTAAAAGGTTATGAGAAAAGAGGTGAGGTGGAAAAATGTATCCTTGACGCTACGGGCAGGTGTGATGAAGGTTACAGGGGAGACCAGAGAGTAGGTGAGCTCCTGGCTGTGATAGATCACCCCACCTCCGGTAATCCGCCTGACAACGGGCACTCCGGCTTTGCGGCAGCGGTCGAGATCAAGTATCTCTGATGGATTTTGAAACCTTCCATGGGAAAAGGCAGGAGGACTCCAGCCGTAAAGTCTCAGAAGCGGCTGTGAGCTTTCCGGGTCAAAGCAGGAGAGGAGGGACTCGTCAATTGCCATGTTTTCCGGACCGGGCAAGGAACCGGTTTTGATGAGACGCCAGGATGAAGAAAAAAGGCTTTTCATGCCGATTGAGATGAACTTATAAAAAGCATTTGCCACAGAGACACAGAGGCACGGAGATAAGCATTACAGAGAGTTAGGCTATGAAAGCGGTTCAAATCTTTTTCACCTTTCGAGTTATTACGACTCCTACACATAACCCCATCCCCCTCCTGACCTCCCCCTTGAAGGGGGAGGAATGAAGTCATAATCCCCTCCCCTTCAGGGGGAGGGTTAGGGTGGGGGTGGGTTAAAGGTTGAAATGTCGGAGTAGTATTATGCTCTGCATACAGAAAAGATCTGTGATTTCCTCTGTGTCTCCGTGTCTCTGTGGTGCAACTGCGGTTCTTAGGTCAAACGATCTGCAGCAGTTCAAGCTCAAAAGTAAGATTTTGCCCTGCGAGCGGATGATTTGCATCAAAGGTTACTTCTTTGTCCGTAATTTCAACAACAGTAACGCCGATCTCTTCATCATCCTCTCCTGAAAGGATCAGTTCGTCCCCCTCTTCTGCTTCGAAATCTTCGGGCAGATCAGCAGCCGGTACAGAAAAGACCCTCTCTTCGTCAAACTCGCCAAATGCATCTTCAGCTTTTATGGTTACGCTCTTTTTCTCACCTTGAACCATCCCTACCAGAGCTGCTTCAACCTGCGGGAAAAGCTCTCCCGAGCCGATAACCAGCTCCAAAGGCCCACTTTCACAGCCGCAGCCGCAATCATCACTGCTGCACTCACCGGTATCGCACTGTTCAGAGCTTCCCTCATCTTCCACTGTAGAATCGAAAATGGAGCCGTCTTCGAGTCTGCCGGTATAGTTTATTTTTACCTTGTCACCCTGTTTTGCCTGTATCATTTGATCACCTTTCCTTCTGTTTTTTTGATTTCCCATAATAACTGAAAACTTCCGGCAATTGACAGCAAAAACATATCCTGCTATTAACGGTAACCGGTTATTGACCAAGTAGTCGGGGGGCAGCAACTAAAAGCAGTATTCAGTATTCAGGGGTCAGGAGTCAGCATGAAGGCTTCTACTGACTACTGACTACTGACTACTGACCCCTGACTACTGACTTCTGGGCAGTTCCGAAAAGCAATAAGCTCGAAATTAACAGATTATGGAGCTCTGCATGAATCTTCCACTTAACGAAATAGAAGTCCGCATCCTTGGCTGTCTGATTGAAAAGGAGCTGACAACCCCTGAGTATTATCCGCTGTCACTGAATTCACTCACCAATGCCTGTAACCAGAAATCCAACCGTGAACCTGTGATGAGCCTTGAGGAAGAGAATGTTGTGCGCGGACTGGATAAGCTCAGGATTAAAGGTTTTGCAAGGCAATCTGCTGAAGGGGGTCGCGTTCCGAAATATTGTCACTCTCTGGGAGAGCGCCTGACTCCGCCGGAGCTTGCAATACTTACTGAACTGCTGCTGAGAGGCCCACAGACTACAGGAGAGTTACGGAACCGGAGCAGCCGGATGTCACCCTGCGAGGATCTGGATGCTGCTGAAGAGGTACTTGGCGATTTGCAAAAGTTCGAGCCACCACTTGCCATCCTTCTCCCCCGTCAACCAGGGCAAAAAGAGCAGCGCTATGCACACCTGCTCTCGGGAGAGCCGCAAGCTGTCGTATCAGAGCATCAACAACACCCTGAAGCGGCAAGAGTCCGGGTAATGGCCGAAGAAGAGAGGCTGGCGGCATTGGAGGCGGAAGTGGCCTTGCTGCGGGGAGAGGTTACTTCCCTGAGAGAGGCTGTAGCAGAGTTCAAGGCGCAGTTCGAGTAATCTTGCTCAACAGTTTCTGCCAATCCATGGTTTTGTAGATATCCAGCAGGGCATTGTTGTTAAGGTTCCGGGTAATCCCTGTTTTTTCCGGATCAAAAACAGTATTGCCGTCAAATTTCCACTGCACTACTACCAGTTGCACCGTATCCGGCGCAAGTTTCTGATTGAAAAAACCGAAATTCGGGGTAACCACTGCAACTCCGCTACTGCTGTCAACAGGGAGAAGGGTATACTCCGTGCCATCTTCAGAGCTCTTTATCTCAACTCTGGCCTGCATCTTGCGCTGTTCCGGAGCAAGCGCGTCCAGTTCGGACTGTAGCTGCTTCATCCTCTCCTGTAGCTGTTCCGCTGATTCCTTTATTTCGTTGGCAAGTGATCTGCTCTTTTCGATAAACTCTTTCTCGTTTTCCGGATCGACCCAGGTTCTGGTCTCATCTACCAGTATCGGGTTGCCGCTCTGTATTTTAGCCTCTGTTTTCTTCTTCTTCCCTTTTTTTGCTAACGCAGAAGGTAGACCAAGATCCTTGCCGGTCGCTTCAATGGCGGCTTTCAGATAGCGCTCCCTGCTTACCGGGAGCCAGAGAGGCTTGCTGTTGCGGGTCAGGACTGCAACTGCATGACCACTGTTCAGATAGGCAGGCATGCCGAGACGTTCACCGTCGCGCTGCGGCTCCGGCAGCAGAAAACCGCTGCTGTCCTTGTAAACAACCGGCAAGTGAGCGAAAACATGTCCAAGGTTATTGACCGAAATATCCATGGTTGAAGGAGTATTAAAGGCAGCCCGGCGCTTCCCCTCTTTTTCTTCGTAGCGACCGATCATCAGGGCAAGGACAGCGTTCGGTCTCGAAGGGGGGCAACTCTTTCCGCTACAGATATCATATCGATCCTTTCCCGCGATTGATCCCCAGAATCTTGCCTCGTAACCCTTTGGAGGGGTCATAACCGGAGTTGAAGTTACAATTGCGGCTATCTCCTGAAGCCCTTTTCTGATTTTTGTCCGCCCGGCGCTGCTCAGTTTGTTCAGGTCAGGGCCTGGCTCATTCATTGAAAAAGTCCATTTGCCAACCTGTTCAGAGAGCGGGATCGCCTCTTCGGCAGATACGTTTGAAGCCGTAAAAATAAGTGTGATCAATAGTGCGCAGAGCAGAGCACGCATATTATCCCCCTTCTTAAGAAAGTAGTGATGGAAAAGATAGCATAAGCCAATGTCAAGTGGAAGGGCAAGGTGATGCGGGGAGTTGATCTGCAAAGCTAGATTATCTGTAGTTTTCCAGAAGCAGTTCCCGCATTTCAGCAGTACAGATCTTTACAACTGCGGCTGTCGGGATTGCCAGGATGATCCCCCAGAATCCAAGCAGTTCACCCATTGCCATGACCGCAAAGATGACAGCAAGCGGGTTCAGTCGCAGGGTATGTCTCATTACCAGAGGTTTGATCAGATTCCCTTCGATGATGACATTGATAATAAAATAGACAGCGCAGATTTGTGGAATGATCCAGATGTCGTGGCTGTTTGCGTAACCGATGAGAGCTGGCGGGATTACGGCCAGCATTGGACCCAGCAGTGGAATGATGGAGGCAAAACCGGTGAAAAAGCCGTTAAGTATCGGAAAATCGATGCCTAGAAGCGCCAGGGCAATTGAAGTCAGTATCCCGACTATGAGGCAGTCAAAAAACATCCCTATGAGGAAACGCTCAAGGCTTCGGTTCAGCTCCCCACCGAGAGTGACAAGATGTTGTCTTTCATGATGATGAAACAGCCTCTTGATAAAGTCATTGGCGGCCTGCTTGTAAAGGAGCATGAAGAAAACCAGAATAGGTGCAAGAATGAGATTGAATCCGGCAAAAACAACCTTTTTCAGCTGAAGAAAGCCGAGGTTGGAGACAAGCGATGTCCCCTGGATAATCACCTGTTTCATCTGCTCCAGAAGCCATGCACCTTCCATCCCTCCGTAATAGTCGGCAAGTTTCAGCTGCCTGCTTTCTATAGCGGTCTGAATGTTTTTGATGTAAGCAGGGAGCGCATGAATGAAAGATTCCATCTGATGTCCCAGAAACGGGACGATAAAAAAGGATCCCAGAAAAAGAGCTGAAAAACCTGTCACGTAAATAATGCCGAGCGCTGCCAGCCGCTTGAAACCTCTTTGTTCCAAGTATTTCAGGAGAGGATTGAGTAGATAGGCAATAACAACAGAAGTAAGAATAGCTGAAAAGGTGTGTGGAAGAAGATAGCTTGCCCCGATTATCCCTCCAAGAGAGAAGAGGAGGGCTAAAAATATCCGGTTTCGTTTTATTTCACCGGGCATCATCAATCCTTTGGAACTTGGGATGAATTACATAATATCCAGCGTTGTCCGTATATGGCCTTTGCAGTTGCCTAAAAGTCCCCCCTCCCCTTGCGGGAGGGGGTCAGGGGGTGGGGTAATTTGCCATGTTTGAGCTTAATTGCAGCTTCACCCACCCCTCAATCCCCTCCCGTCAAGGGAGGGGGGCTAAATGCAAAAAACTAACCGGACACTTCTACATAATATCTGCTTATTGTCCCCTTGGCGAAAAATCACCATTGCGCCAGTGGGTTGAAATTATTTTCAGAGCGGCTGCAATAGGTATTGCAAGGAGTATCCCCCAGAAACCCATCATTTCACCAAAGGCCATCACTACAACTATTGTCATCAGGGGATTCAGATTCATCGACTCCTTGAATACGAGCGGCTTGACCAGGTACCCCTCGAAAAAGTAGATGATGGCGAAGGATCCTATTACCTGGAGAATGATGGTGCTGTTCTGAAATTTGAGGTAAGCAAAAAAAAGCGGGGGGAGAGTCGCCAGAATTACACCTATAAAAGGGAGAACTGAGGCTGCTCCGGCAAACAGGCCGTTAAGAAGCGGATAATCGACCTCCAGAAAATAAAGCGCTATTGTAGAAAAAACTGCAACGATTACGGAAACAATCAACTGCCCTTTAAGGTAGCCGCCGATACTGTTGTTTATCTCTCTGCCGATTATGATGATATGGTCTTTATGGCGAAGCGGCAGCCAGATTTTCAGCCCCTCAATTATCTCATGTTTATAGAAAAGCATGAAAAACACCAGAATCGGAGCAAGAATCAGATTGAAAAGGTTGAAAGCAATGCTTGACGCAGCGGAAAAGACCCCGGAACCAAGTTTGCCCGTGAAGCTGCTCAGCTTGCTGTAAGCGCTGTCCAGCAGCCAGCCCCACTCCATGGCGACTGGAGCTGACATCAGATACCCTTTCTGGCTGGCGATCAGCTCTTTCATCTTTTGCAGATAGAGTGGCAGGTTCTGAATCAGTGAGTTCCAGCGGGCAGTAGCCAACGGGACAATAAAGAGAATTGCAAAAACAGCCAGGACGCCGAGGAGTGTATAAAGGATTATTATTCCGTGCAACCTGCGCACTCTCTGCCTTTCCATTACAACAAGCGCCGGATCAAGCAGGTAGGCGATTACAAAGGAGGAGAGAAAGCAGGAAAGAGTATGTTTTATGGCATACCCGCCTGTCGCGATAGCGGCTATTACCATAACTACAATAAATATTCTGTATAATGTGCCGCTCTCTTGCTGTGACATAAGCTCCCTAAAATCCGCTTACAGATGGATAAATGTCGTGCTCTTCAAGCCAGGATCTTATCCTGGAGTTTAGCATTTCATCCTTGAATGCATAGTAAGTCTCAAGCTCATCAGGATAAAATGAAAGGATATCCTCGATCTTCCCATACACATTTTTACCTGAAAAAGTCCGTTCTAGCACTGGTCGCAACTTGTCATCAGGGAGGTTTTTGATGAATTCGTGCAGCACAAGTCGCTCCTGGTCGTAATCAAAGCCGGGAATCTGAAGGAACTGCTCACTGTTTGCCTCCATCTCCTGCCAGAAAGCTTCATCGTCATAATCGTCCGGGACAAAAAATATCTCTCCGTTATTACGGTCGAGAAAAAAAACAAGCTCCTGATTCTGGTTCAGGAATGCTTCTATCAATTCGTCCCAGACTACCTCCATTTCACGTGCCAAGCCCATCTTACCCTCATTACATGCTGGATCTTGAAATTTTTTTCAACTATAGTTGATGGCATGCGAGCCATATTTATTGCAGATGCCCATTTGCGTAACCCGGAGGATGAAAATTACCGCCTTATGCTCGGTTTTTTGAGCGAACTGCCTGGTAAAACCGACAGGCTGGTGATTCTCGGAGATTTCTTCGAATTCTGGGTTGGTGATTCTCCAGACGCTTTCCCTCATTACAAGCCGCTCCTTGACCAGCTTGAAAAGGTAACCGGGCAAGGGGTTGAACTGATTTTTATCGAAGGCAATCATGATTTCCACCTTGGAGGGTACTTCAGAAAACTCTTTCGTGCAAAGGTTTTCCCTGATATTGCAACCATTGAAATGGATGGCAAGCGATTTTTTCTCTGCCATGGAGATATGATCAACAGGGATGACTCAGGTTACCGGCTGCTGCGGATGGTTTTCCGCAATCCCCTTACAAGGCTTCTGGTAAAATGGCTCCCACCGGCTGTTCCGGCCTTTATTGCCAGAGAGCTTGGCAAGCAGTCAAAAAAGAGCCATGTCGCCAAAGCTTCCAGGTGGGACTATCCTGGAATTATAAGGAAATTTGCCGGTGAAAGGTTTGCCTCCGGAGATGATGTTGTTGTCACTGCCCATTTCCATCTCCCAATTCTGGAAAAAACTGGCGGACATACCTTGCTGGCTCTTGGAGACTGGATCAAGGAGTTCTCTTATGGTGAATGGGTGAATGGGGAAATCAGACTTAAAAAATATGCAAGAAACTAGCGAAAAAATGCTTCCATTGCCTTCTCTCCGACATTTGACGCCTTTATGTTCCATTTACCCTGATTAATCACCAAGGCTACGAGTGCAATCTGCGGATCTTCCATTGGGGCATAGGCAGCAAACCAGGTATACTGACCATCAGGGTTTTTGCCGTTAATTGATCCTGTCTTTGCAACAATATTAAGGTTTGCAATCAGCGCCCTCCCCCTTCTGTCATGAAAAGCCCGCCTTGAAGTCCCTTTTTTTACAGTGGTAGAGAGGGTTCTGGCCAGCTTAACCGAAGTCTCTTCCGACATCAGTCTGCGAAGCTCCAGAGGGAGTGCAGAAAAGAGAACCTCACCTGTTCCGCTATGAACCTGCTCTGCCAGAAGAGGGGTCATCATCACCCCCCGGTTTGCCACAGCCGCAATCATGGCAGCTGCATGAAGCGGCGATATTTTGACCTCCCGCCCCAGACCTGCTCCCATAAGTTTGAGCTCTGCATCATTTTGAGGAGAAATAGCAGTGCTCGTCATTATCGAAGTTCCTGGAAAAAGAGGTTGATTAAAGCCAAAACGGTTAGCTTCCAGAATCAGTTGCTCTTTACCTACTACATGACTTGCAAGCCTGCCGAATACCGGATTTACCGACTTGCCCATTGCATCGGTGAGCGACATTTCAGGGCTGCGACGCCCTCTGGGCTCCCAGTAGCGGGGGTTTACGGAAGCCAGTCTGCCACTGAACGGGATCATGGTTTCAGGTAAGACCTTTTTTTGTTCCAATGCTGCCGACGCAGTGATTATCTTGAAAAGGGAAGCCATGGGATAAATCTGTGAAAAAGCATTTTTCTTCCACTCCGGGTCAATTGAAGAGTGGCTGACCATTCCAAGAATTTTGCCGCTTTTGGGGTCAAGCGCCAGAAAAACAGCGTACGGCACTTTTCGCTCTGCAAGATACCCTGCTACTTTATGTTGAAGTTCCGGATCAAGCGTATAGTTTATCCTGCTGCCGTCGTTAAGGTTTGCGACCATTTTGTTGTCAATGATGCTTGCAGAAGAGATGGAGTCTGCAGATATCTGGAAGGACTGGAAAGAGTCAAGCGGGGGGAGTGAAGCGGGTTTGGCCACTGTTTTTGCAGCAGCTTTCTTTGGACCAGAGAAAAGGTTGTTCTCAGACGACAGATAATTGTAAAGAGGCCATGCGGCTAGTAACAACGCCAGTAGCGGCAAAATAATTCTTAACCGCTTTTTTGCGCGAGCAGGTTCAACCAGGCGTCTTCTGTTGTCCGGTTTACGGCGCTTGTGTTTGAAAAATACAGATTTCAACAAGCCGCCTTTGTCATTTGTAAGGTGTTTTACGTCCTGCATAGCGATTGCGACACAATATATGTCAAGGCATCTCTTTTGTCAATTCAGCCAGGGAAGAGTGGAATTGCTTATAAAACGGAATTGGAAGTAACCCCTTATTCCAGTCGTTTTCCAGGAAGAATCTTGTAGCCGGACAGGAACTCTTGTGCGGAGAGTCTTTTTTTCCCTTCAAGCTGAAGTTCGGTGATAACAAGACTGCCGCCATTGCAGGCGATTTCCAGACCCTTTTTATCGGCAGAGATCACGGTTCCGGGCTCTCCGGCAGCTTCAGCTGTTCTGGTTTTGAATATTTTCAAAACCTTTCCGTCAAGCCAGGTATATGCGCCAGGCCAGGGAGTTACACCTCTGACCAGATTTCTGATGGTAACCGGTTTCAACCCCCAATTAATCTCTCCCAGCTCTTTTTTCAGCATGGGAGCATAGCAGGTAAGAGTGTCATCCTGCTTTTCGGGAGTAACTGTTTTGCTTTCAACTGCGTCCAGTGTTGCTGCCATCGTCTCTGCACCCAACAGGGAGAGCCTGTCATGAAGGGAACTGGCATCTTCATCTGGATGGATCAAGAGTGCTTTTTTCAGCAGCATGTCTCCGGTATCCAGGCCGACATCCATCATCATGGTGGTGATCCCGGTTTCGGTTTCACCATTGATTATGCACCAGTTGATCGGGGCGGCTCCCCGATAGCGGGGTAGCAGCGAGGCGTGGACATTGATACAGCCGTAGCAAGGGATATCAAGCAGAGCCTTTGGTAGAATCTGGCCAAAAGCTATGACCACGATCAGGTCAGGGGAGAAGCTCCGGATCTCTTCTATAACGTCGGGGTTTCTGACTTTTACGGGCTGCAATACCGGGATGTTGTATTTGAGCGCCAGCTCCTTGACCGGGGGGGGCTGCGTCAGCTGGCCACGACCTTTGGGTCGATCAGGCTGGGTTACTACCGCTACAACCTCTTCACCTCTGTCAATAATCATTTTAAGCGTAGGGACTGCGAATTCCGGAGTCCCCATGAAGACGATACGGAGTGGGGGCATCAGTCAGCACCCTCCATTTCCTGCGAATTCCGGCGAAATCTTCTCCGAAAGAGCTCTCTTTTCAGCTGGGACATATGATCAATGAAGAGCATCCCCTCCAGATGATCTATTTCATGCTGGAAAGCAACGGCCAGAAGACCTTCAGCCTTCCAGGTCATCTCTTCTCCGTCTTTGTCCAGCCCCTTGACTATAACCCTTGAGTGCCGTCTTACATTTGCGGCATATTTGGGGACTGACAGGCACCCCTCCTCTTCGTAGGATTCACCATCTGCATGGATGATTACCGGATTGATGGCAACAATAAGGTCAGGCGGGTCATCTTTTCCTGCAATATCTATAACTATGACTCTCTGGTGAACCCCTATCTGCGGAGCAGCAAGTCCGACACCAGGGGCGTCGTACATCGTATCCACCATATCCTGCACAAGTTCGCGGGTCTTTTCGTTGATAACAGTTACAGCCGAAGACTTTTTCTTCAGCTCGGGATCGGGGTAAGTGAGGATTGTTCGTATCATGTCAGACCTTTATCGTCCGGAATTACCGGACAGAATCTATCGAATTTTCAGAGTATATTTATTTGAGGCAAAAAATGCAATTTGTTCCTTGTTTTGGAATTTATGCTGTTGACAGAAAATATTCAATCGTGTACTTACCGGTAGGTAAATAAATGTTAGCGAGGATCAATGGAAAAAGTATTGCCACCAGTAATTCAGGCAAACCCTGCTGTTCGGGAAAGGCTTCTCACCGAGGCGCTCAGGCTCTTTACCTCAAAGGGCTTTGCAGCTGCAACTGTGCGGGAGATAGTCGAAGGGGCTGGTGTTACCAAGCCGGTGCTTTACTACTATTTCGGGAGCAAGGAGGGGCTGTATCTGGAGATAATGGGGGGGATAAGCAAGGTTTTCGAACAGAGAATCATGGAGCTTGAGATGTTGTCAGGAACCATTCGCGAGCGGCTGATTTACCTGTTTTCAGGAATGTTCGTGAGTGCTCACCAGAACCTCCAGGCAGTAAGGCTTGCCTACTCCATCTACTATGGCCCCCCTCAGGGTGCGCCGTTCATAGACTTCAACCGGTTTTTCGATACAGTTTATGAAATGGTTGACACTCTTCTAGCCGAGGGGATCGAGAAAGGGGAGATCCGCAAGGTAGATCGGGGCACACTTGCCTGGACACTGGTCGGAAGCTATCACACTATTCTCGAAGAGCAGGTCAGCCGAAACCCTCCCCGTATCAATCTTGAGGGTCTTGTGCAGGTAATTAACATGATTATGGATGGTGTTGCTGTGCCAGTAGATAAACAATAAACAAGGAAGAGAGTCATGAAGAGAACTGAATTTGGCGTGATGATGCTTTTAATATTATCGATTACAGCTTGCGGCGGTAAAAGCGACAAGAGCGCAGGGAGCGTCAAGCCACCTGTTGCAGTGGAAACGGCCTCGGCAACTCTCCAGACACTTGCTGAAGGGGTTGATGTTACCGGTTCGCTTGATCCGAAGTTCTGGGCAGATGTAAAGACCCAGATCTCCGGCCTTGTGAAGCAGGTATATGTGACCGAGTGGGTCAGGGTTAGCAAAGGGACACCGCTTGCACGTATTGATATAGCCGAGACAGAGGCGCTTGTGAAGCGGGCTGAGGCTGCGCTTGAGGCAGCAAAGGCAAGCTATGCACAGGCAGAGGTCTCTTTGATACGTGCTGAACGGGAGCAGGCAAGAGCCTTAAAGCTGAAGGAGTCAGGGCTTGCAACGCAGCTCTCGATTGACGATTCAACTTCCGAGACAAATGCGGCAAAGGCCAGGCTGGAGTCTGGCAGAGCACAGATCAGAGTGGCTGAGGAGGATCTCCGTCAGGTCAGGGCAAGAGTTTCAAAAGGATCGGTAAACTCACCCATTGACGGGGTTGTAGCACTTCGTGATGTAAATGTGGGAGATCTTGCCAGCGATGCCGCCGCAGGAAAGCCGATCTTCAGGATTGTAGACAACCGACTCCTGAATCTGACTGTAACAGTCCCATCTGTTGATTCCGCAAAGATAAAGGTCGGTCAGCCGCTGAATTTCAGTGTAGATTCGCACCCCGGGAAGATATTTACCGGCAAGGTAATGTTCGTGAATCCGGAAATATCCTCTACAGACCGCTCACTTAAAGTAATAGCCGAGGTGAAAAATGTGCCTGAGCTCCTTAAAGGTGGTCTTTTTGCCAAAGGGAGAATTGTAACAGGAGAGCGAAAAAATATCATTTTGATCCCCAGAAGTGCAGTCTCCGGGCTTGATCTCGCATCAGGCAAAGGTATCATAAATACTGTCTCTGAAGGGGTGGCAAAAAGGATCGAGATCAGAACAGGCTCGGCAAGCGGAGATATGATTGAGGTTATTTCAGGACTGAAAGCCGGGGATCAGTATGTCGTTCGTGGCGGATTCAACTTGAAGGAAGGGGACAGGATTGTAGTTGCAAAGGGGGAGAGTACTCCGCCTTCAACTGAAAAAAGGGGTAATTAAAAAGGGGGAAGTCATGAAAAAGATGAGATTGGCAGCCGGTATCGTTATGGTTCTTCTGTTTGTCGCAGCACCGCTCTTTGCCGCAGAAAAGGCTGAAATCACCTGGTACGGACACGCCGCCTTCAAGGTTGTTACACCTGGAGGGAAGGTACTTCTTGTCGACCCCTGGATAACCAATCCTTCAAACCCGAACGGCAAGAAGGATCTGGAAACACTTGGTAAAGTTGACCTGATATTTCTCACTCACGGTCATGGTGATCATATCGGAGATTCAGTCGAAATAGCAAATAAGAGCGGAGCAAAACTGGTCGCAACTTTTGACCTTCAAAAAGCAATGGTCGCGTATAAAGGGTTTCCTGAAAAGCAGGCTGAGCGTGCCACTACAGGGAGCTTTGGCGGAGAGTTAAAGCTGCTTGATGGCGAGGTGACTGTCAAATTCATAGCGGCAGTGCATGGCGACAGCATGGATACTGACAAGGGGCCGGTCTATGCAGGCAGGGCAGGTGCTTTCCTCATATCAGTGAAAAACGGCCCGAGTATCTACCACACCGGGGACACTGATCTGTTCGGAGATATGGCGAACCTCAAGGGGAAGGTTGACATGATGCTGGTCTGTATCGGCGACAAGTTCACCATGGGGCCGGTTGATGCCGCAAAAGCGGTGAAGCTGGTCATGCCGAAGATGGCTGTTCCGATGCATTTCAGCACCTTCCCGGCTCTTACCGGCACAGCAGACCAGTTCCGGCTCGAACTGAAGAAATACAGGCTGGAGAAGTTGCTGAAGGTAATGAAGCCGGGTGAGACGGTGATCTGGCAATGAAACCGGTCATTGTTTTTGTCTACAACGCCGACAGCGGCCTGTTCAATACGCTGACCGATATTGCTCACAAGATATTTTCGCCAGAGACTTATGAGTGCCACCTCTGCGCCATTACCTATGGCAATTTTGGTATTCGGCAGGAGTGGCAGGGGTTTCTGGAGACGCTTGATGCGGAGCTGGAATTCCTGCATCGGGACGAGCTGCGGCAGAAGTACGGCATTGAAAATGCCGAGCTGCCGATGATTTTCCGTAAAGCTGACACCGGTCTGCACCCCTGGATCAACGCCGCCGAGATCAATGCCTGTGCGGGTTTGGAAGAGTTGCAGGGGCTGATCAGGGGGAAGATGTAGCGCATATATGATTTGCACATTTTGTCAATTGAATTGGCAATATGTGCAAAAGGGTTCGAGCCTTGTGGTGACAGAATTCCTCTGATTGCCACCTGATGCCTTGTGATGTACAATGCTATCAAAGATACCAACGTGGAGGTTTTTATGGGAAGCAGGCAGCTTGGCCTCAGGCTTGACGAAGCCGACAGCATGAACCTGAAGAGAATTGCTCAGCGTGAAGGGCGCAATGAGCAGGATGTAATCCGGGATTCGTTGCGGATGTATGTGCGCAGTACTGACGAACAAAAGGAGTTCTTCGATTCAGTGGAACGTGGATGGTACGAACTTCATTCAGGTCTTGGTACTGTTGTTGCTGAAGATGATACATTTTTCGACTCCATAAGAAAAGAGCTTCGGAATGTCTAAACGTCCGCTTAAACGTTCTCCGGAATATCAATCACGAGTCAGGCACTATGCGGGAAATTTGGCAGAGCGCTATCGGGTTGAAGTTGCGGACGCCTTTCTGGCTCGCATGGAAGCCGCTGAAAAATTTCTCTACGACAACAATCTTGCAGGTACTGATGCTCCCTATCTACTCGCCGGTCAACAGGCAGTACTGAAAGAGTTGTACATCGATTCCGGGCCGGTCAAATACTGCATCATCTATGAGGTGACCGATGAATATGTAGGACTTATTTCTCTGTGGCACGGAGTTGGCTCACGGAAATCTGATATGCTGGTAAGGCTGTGGGGAATTAGTCGGTAGAAACCTTGACAAGCTGGGGATTGCGGCACTCCTTATACCGATGAAGGTTGGAGAGACGCTGGTCTGGAAGTAGGAGGGGCTATTTCTGTAGCTGTATTCTGCTGTTAACCACCCCGTAGACATCTTTGCGGTGGCAGATGGCGTAGACGATGACTTCATTGCTATTTATGCTGAAAACTATGCGGTAATCACCGACGCGCAACTTCCAGTATCCTTTGAGAGTGGCGCGCAGCGGTTTGCCGTAAAGGGATGGATTAGTGGTCAGCCGCGTTCTGATGGCGCTCTTCAGGCGTTCTTTCACTGTTTTGTCAAGAGCCGCAATCTCTTTGGCAACATCGGGGTGAAATATTACATTGAACCCCATTAGCCGAAGACCTGATCAATGCTGAGTGCAGATTTGCGGTCAAATGTTGCCGCTCTTTTTTCTGCCAAAAGAGCGAGTGCGCGATCTTCGCGCAGCTCCAGCGCTTCACGGATAAGATCATTGGCAGTAGCAGACAGAGAGTCACCTTCAGCCTCTGCCAGTTGTGAAATTTCGTAATAAAGAGGCGGTTCGCAGACAACATTGATGCGAGGGTTTTTAGCAGGCATGTGTATTCTCCTTTTGGCGCAAGTGTAGCACTAGTGCCGCACATTGGCAAGACTCAGTTTGCACACTCAGTTTGCACACTCAGTTTGCACATATTGTAAATTGAATTGACGATATGTGCAAAAGGGTTCGAAAACCTTGTGGTGAAATGATGGGGATGATCGGGTGATGAGGCAAAGTGATCGGAATACCCCATTGCACGTTCATCTACTAAACATTCCATTTATGGAGATCACCAGTTCACGCGCGTGAACTGGTCAAGAAGGAGGTTAGCCCGCCATGACCAATCATCAGCGCATTGGATCAGTTTCGAACGCACATGCTGGTCGCGAGTTCGAGTTGGATGCCTGCGTATTCCGCACCAAGTCGGCCACCTATTCCGATT
>JANNRW010000468.1:0-12384 GCA_031401815.1 Geobacteraceae bacterium
GAGAGGTGGGCCAGGGCCGCTGCTTGATGCAATCGCACTTATCCAGTTCCCTCTGATCATTGGAATTATTGCAGGGGGCAGCTTGTCAACTACTCTGCTGGGAGAGTTCAGAATCCGCCGGAACCTCCCTTTAAGTCAGTATCTTTCAGCTCTGGCTGGTGGCATTCTGATGGGACTCTCCTCCCGGATGGCAGGCGGCTGCAATGTTTGGCACCTGCTGGGAGGATTACCGATCATGGCTCTGCAAAGCATCCTCTTTCTCTCTGGCCTGATTCCGGGAGCATGGCTCGGCGCACGTCTGCTGGATCGTTACATAATACGTTGAACCAGAAGGAGAATATTATCGTGGACAGAGTTCAGACAGTGGAATTCGACATCTGTGGACAGATTTGCCCTTCAACTCTTTTGATAGCTTTGCGAGAGATAAACCGGAACATTGAATCGCTTAACAACGGAGAGATCAGGCTGCTGTTCAAAACCGACAACCGCGACTGCACAAACACTATTCCTGAAGCAGCAGGGAACATGGGATTAAATGTTAAAATCAGCAAGGAAGAGTCCTGTTATCATATTCTTATTTCAAAAGGGTAGCACCCCTGTTTTCCGGGAAGAAGGATGACCATGACAGTCGATAACTCCGATATTGTGCAAAATGCAGAATCTTCAGAGCCTTCAAGAGCTGAACTGCAGGCTGAGATTGCAAACCTTCGCAGAGTTAATACAGAACTTGAAGCATCGCTTCAGCGAAGTAACAGATATATCCGTGACAAGACCAATCATCTCTTAAATGTTATGGGTACAAGTCAACTTCGCGAAGAAGAGCTGGAGGACGACACGCTCCAGGAGGTTGATCCGCTCGGGATAATTTTTGACTCTTTCCGACACATTCTTGCCTCGCTCAAAGATAAAAACAAACAGCTCCAGTATCTTCATGACGAGACAGTTGCAATCTTTTCCACCGCCCAGGTCGGAATAATGGTGGTTGACCAGTGTTTTCGGATACTCTCATTCAACAGCAGAATGAAAGAGATTTTTTTCGAACAGTTAACTGATGGAGATATTTTCGGCAATCATTGTGGTGATCTGGTCTGCAAGGGGGTTATCCCCGAGGAGTTCTGTGCAGTTCGCAGGATTCTCGAAGGTGACGCACTGGCCTGCTTCAAGGGGTGGGAGGTGCAGAACCGGACACTGGATGTCGAGGCTGCACCGATTTACGACACTGATGGCTCTGTAAAAAGGGTTGTTCTTGTCTACAAGGATATAACCGAATTGAAAAAGAGCCAGGAAGAGCTTTATTCTCTCAACACGCAACTTGAAGAGCGAGTTACAGATCGAACCCGGCAGCTTCAGGAGGCAAACAGGGAGCTCGAATCTTTCTGCTACTCTGTTTCCCACGATCTTCGGGCACCATTGCGGCACCTGAACGGTTTTGTAAATATACTGAACGAAGATTATGGCAACGTTATTGATGGAGAAGGCAAGGGGTACCTGAACAGAATCACTGTTGCAAGCAGTCACATGGGGAGACTGATTGACGACCTGCTTCATATCTCCAGAGTATCAAGAGCTGAAATGAATTTCGTGAATATTGACCTTAGTCGCTCTGCTGAAACAGTTGTCTCAATGTTTCGGGAATCAGAGCCGAAAAGGCTGGTTAACATCAGCATTGCCAGAGGTTTGCAGGCAAGAGGAGATGCAAATCTGATCAATATTCTGTTACAGAATCTTGTAGGAAACGCCTGGAAATACTCATCCCTGAACGCTGAGCCACATATAGAAATTGGGAAAACAGTTATTGGAAGTAAAGAAGCATTTTATGTGAGAGATAACGGGGTTGGCTTCGACATGACTTATCACGACAAGCTGTTCCAGGTTTTTCAAAGGCTTCATGGCGAGGAGTT
Source organism: Geobacteraceae bacterium (assembly GCA_031401815.1). Classification (GTDB taxonomy): domain Bacteria; phylum Desulfobacterota; class Desulfuromonadia; order Geobacterales; family DSM-12255; genus JANNRW01. Next base: position 1,902 of record JANNRW010000468.1, read on the forward strand.
CGAAGGGACTGGGATCGGTCTCGCAACAGCACAGAGAATCATCGCGCGCCACAATGGAGAGATCTGGGCCGACAGCATCCTGGGTAAAGGCGCAAGTTTTTACTTTACCCTGCCTCAGGGAGATTGACTCGACAGATCAGGTTTTACCCCCATCCGAACCAGGCGACTTTTGCAACAGATAGGTAACAAAATCCTCTCCTATCAGACTGTCTGACAAAGTACAGCCAAGTTTCGAATATCGTTGCCAGATATCAAACTTGTCCTGCATCGGAATCCCTGATAAAAGAATATTGCCGCCATGGCGGGTAAGCTCCACCAGGCGATCTGCCAAAAGGATGAGGATATCGGCATATATATTTGCCATGACAAGATCAAAGCGGCTATCTGCAAGACATTCAAGCTCTCCGCAGATAGTCACTGCTTTATCCGCTACTCCGTTCAACCTGATGTTGCTGCTACAGGAGAGAGCTGCTGGCCATTCAATATCAATCGCCACAGCTGATTCCCCCCCAAGCAGCAGAGCTGCAATGGCAAGTATTCCTGTTCCGCTGCCCAGATCAAGCACCCTTGCACCTTTCAGCGACTCAAGCTTCTCAAGTTGCTCAAGGCAGGCAACAGTGGTTTCATGTTCTCCTGAACCAAAAGCCCCCTTTCGCCCCATTACAAGAGGGATGCCGCACTTATCGGGAAGGAGCATCCCTTCCGGAATAATGGTAAATGAGCCGACGTCAAACGGCCTGAAAATGCGTCCTGTTGCCAAAGCTGTACCTCTCTAGGTTTTGTAACTTGTCGGTTTTTTTATATCAAGAAAGTGTGTTTTTCTGAATTTATCTTGCATCAGTCATCAGTTGGTGACAAGAGGTTTTTGATTCATTCTGTTGCCAGCCTCTAGAACGGCGAAATTGAATTGACGGTGGTTTATTCAGAGTGTTACTGTCACCCGTTAAATATGCTTATGCAAAAAAAGCACAGGACGAAAAATGACTGATAAAGCCAGGATTGCAGCAGTAATTAAAGATGTTATTGATTCAATGATGAATCGCGTCATGAAAAAAGTCCTTACTGAAGATCCTTTCATAAAAGAAAAACATCATTCGCAAAAACCTTTGTATGCAGCACTCGTTCCCGACGAAATTTTTAAAGGATCCCACTTTGAGCGGCGTTTTGTCACTCCGTTTGGCGGCGTCTGGGAAAAACTAGCCCAGGTAGTCGCCAAATAAGCGCATGGAGAGTGTATAATGGGGCATTCCATTGCCGGCAACATCGGTGAAGAGCGCCTTCGAAGAATTCAGGAAGTGCTAAACTGACTGGAATATGCTCAAAAAGGAAAAGAGAGGGTTCTTACAAATTGGCTTGAGGAGTTGGAATATATAAAAGCAGGGGGAGGAAACTCCATTCCTGTTTCTGTTGTTTGCGATATTTATATCCATAACCTTGAGACTGGCAAGCGATATGCTTTTGAGCTGAAAGGCCCACTGCCAAATAGTGACCAGACCAAGGTCAGTAAGGAAAAAATGTTCAAGCTGTTAAGTATGGAGCCTTTGCAAGTGGATGGCGCATATTATGCCCTCCCGTACAATCCTTATGGATCAAGCAAAGCCGACTACAAATGGGCTTTTCCCATGCGCTGGTTCAATATGTGTAGCGATCCTTGCGTTCTGATTGGCAATGAATTTTGGGACTTTATTGGAGGGAGTGAAACGTATTCTCATTTTGTCACTGAAGTGAACCAACTGGGAAAAGAGTACAGGCAAAGGATTTATCGTGAATTTCTCGGAATAGAGCCTCCCCCCGATGCAGATGATTATTTGCTCAAGTAACCTCACCATTAAACATGACTCCTAACAATAATCAACCATTCAGCTTTATTGACTTATTTTCAGGAATCGGTGGATTCAGACTCGCTTTGAGCAACCTTGGCGGGCATTGCGTAAATTTCAGCGAGATCAACAATGATGCTATCAACGCCTATTGTACTAACTTCGGCGAGGACGCTAAACTAAACCTTGGAGACATCACTAAAGTCAAAAAACTCCCTCAACATGACCTTTTGACAGCCGGAGTCCCTTGCCAAAGCTGGTCTATTGCCGGTAAAAATCTTGGATTTGATGATGATCGGGGGCAGCTGTGGAATGACACTATTTATCTGCTTAACCAATCCCGCCCAAAAGCCTTTATCTTTGAAAATGTAAAAGGTCTTGCCGACCCAAGGAATCAAAGCGCACTACATTATATTCTGGATCGGATAAGGAGTGCAGGGTACTTTGCCAGACATTTTGTACTGAATTCATCAGATTACGGAGTACCGCAAGATCGGGTCAGGGTATATATTGTTGGCTTCCTGAATGAAGCACACCTGCATAAATTTCAACTCCCTTTTCCATTTAAAAGCAGTTTAAAACTGATTGATGTTCTACAGGGTTGTGGAGATAAACGAGCTGAACCGGTTTTTGTAGAAATGACTGATTTGTTTGGTAATCCAATTAATGACAAAAGACGCTACCGTAAAACAAACGGAATGAATGACTTTTTTCTATTCAATGACATCCGTAATGGCCCCACTACAATACATTCCTGGGATTTGATACCGACCACTAAAAGACAACAACATATCTGTTATCTGCTGTTAAGGAACAGACGCAAGAGTGCTTATGGCAGGCTGGACGGCAACCCTTTATCAGTTCACCATTTTCATGGTCTTGACAAAACCATTCAACAAGATGAGCTGAATGAACTGGTTGACTTGGGGATCTTAAAAAAAGTTGATTATTCCTACACTGTCAAATCATATGACAATTTGGCTCTGGATAAGCCAGAACAGCTGCTGCTTCAGCATACATCATCTGGTGAAATTACCATTGATGCTTTAAAAGAGTGCCGTGAATTAAAAAAAGCGAATGCCCAATTTGAAAAAGTCATAAGTTCGCTTGTTGCAAAAAGAGTCCTTGTCTGTAGTGAAGTGAGGTACGAGTTCAGGTATACCAAAATAAGTACCGGTATTGAGGGTATCAACAGGATATTCTTGCCAAAGTCGGAAGCCTTTCCGACTTTGGTGGCAAGCGATACCAATGACTTTGTCGCTCTTAAAGACGTTGATGCCGATACGGAGCATGAATACAGACAAGCTTTTTTGAACGAGATATTTCATAAAAAACTGTTTCGCAAAATATCTAGAGAGGAAGCTTGCTTGATCCAGGGTTTCCCGAAAGATTATATCCTTCCTGAATCACGTAGCAGATGGATGAAGTTAGTGGGTAATAGTGTTTCAGTACCTGTAGTACAGATGTTAGGTCAAACCATTATCAATACAGGATGCTTGTTTGACGGCGAATCAAAAAAGGAGCCTGAAATTGAGAATCACACCAACAGCTGAACTCGAACATCGCTGTAGCAGAGTGCAGCAATCCATGGCTACAGAAGGGCTTGATGCCATCATTATAGTCCAGAGCGCAGATCTTTTCTACTTTACCGGAACCATCCAGTCAGGAGCCCTGTATATCCCTCTCACCGGCCAGCCGCTCTACCTGGTGCGCCGCAGTGCGGCCAGAGCCAGAATGGAGTCGGGGCTGAAAGAGGTGATCCCATGCAATTCGACGGGTGAGATGCCGGGAATCATTGCATCATACGGCTATCCTTCACCGGAAAAGATCGGAATGGAGTTTGATGTGCTGCCGGTCGCTCTTCTGGAAAGATACAAGCGCATCTTCCCGACTGCCCAAACAAGCGATGCATCTGCTCTTGTCAGAAAAGTGCGCATGATCAAGAGCAGTTACGAGATCCATCTTATGCAGGATGCTGCTACACTGCTGGACAAGGTTTTCAAAGCCGCCCCTGCTCTTTTGAGGGAAGGGATGACTGATATCGAATTTGCTGCCGGGCTAGAATACCAGGCAAGGATTACAGGGCACCCGGGGCTGATCCGGATGCGGGGTTTCAACGGTGAAATACTCTTTGGCCACGCATTTTCCGGAGCTGACAGCGCTGTGCCGGCCTATGCCGACAGCCCGCTGGGTGGGCTCGGCATATCCACCTCATTCGGTCAGGGCGCAGGTTTCAAGCCAATTTCGAGGAATGAACCGGTAATTATCGATTTTGTCGGTTATTGCGACGGCTATCTTGTAGATCAGACAAGGATGATGGCCATCGGAGGGCTTTCGCCCAGGCTGGTAAAAGGGTATGAAGATATGCTCAAGGTTCAGGAACTCATGAAACAACTGGCTCCGCAAAGACCTTCGTGGGGAGCGCTGTACGATGAATGCCTCTCCCTTGCTATTTCCATGGGGTATAAAGATAATTTCATGGGGACTAGCGGAGCGCAGGTATCTTTTATCGGACACGGCATAGGGATCGAAATCGACGAATATCCTCTGATTGCCAGAGGTTTTGACAAGATGACACTGGAGCCCGGAATGGCTTTTGCGTTTGAACCTAAACTGGTTTTCCCCGGAGAGGGTGCAGTCGGCATAGAAAACAGTTTTTATCTAGCGGATGACGGTAAGCTTAAACAGCTCACATTTTCAGATGAAAAGATAATTATTCTGGCCTGATGAGACGATTCAAAAAATATATTGAATTTCATCTGCGCTGGTGATATAAGGGGACGCAATTCTGTATACAGTATGCGATTCTTATGGTAAGCCCCTCGCCAAAAGCATTGCCTACAGTGACTTTATCAGACATAAACCCACGTTTTAACCAGTCTTGTTTATTTTAAAATGGAAGGATGTTCGTCAAGACCATCTTCGCCAATTAACCCCAACAGCAGAAAGGAGATCAAGCGACATGGCACTTAAAGAGACACTCAAACAGAAAATTGAGGAGTTCCGTCCCCGTACTACCCGTCTCACCAAGGAATTCGGAAAGATTGTAATCGACCAGGTTACGATTGATCAGGCAATCGGCGGCGCCCGTGACATCCGCAGCCTCGTTACGGACATCTCCTATCTTGACCCTCAGGAAGGAATCCGCTTCCGCGGTAAGACCATTCCGGAGACATTTGCTGCCCTGCCGAAAGCCCCGGGCTCAACTTATCCGACTGTCGAGTCTTTCTGGTACATGCTTCTTACCGGTGATGTACCGACTCAAGCTCAGGTCGATGAAGTTGTTGCTGAGTGGAAGACCCGTCAGGCAGTTCCCCAGTATGTTTTTGATGCACTCCGCGCCCTGCCACGTGACAGCCATCCGATGGTCATGCTCTCCGTTGCGATGCTGACGCTGCAAAAAGACTCCAAGTTCGCCGGTTTCTACAACTCAGGCAAGTTCAACAAGAACATCGCCTGGGAATATGTCTATGAGGATGCCAGCGATATCGTTGCCCGTATTCCTATCATCGCTGCTTTCATCTACAACCTCAAGTATCGCAACGACAAGCAGATTGCTATCGATCCCAAACTCGACATGGGTGCAAACTTCGCACAAATGATCGGCCAGAGCGAAGAGTACAAGGATGTTGCCAGAATGTACTTCATTCTCCACTCTGACCATGAGTCAGGAAACGTTTCAGCTCACACAACACATCTTGTTCACTCAGCTCTTTCCGATCCTTATTATGCATACTCCGCTGGCCTCAACGGCCTTGCCGGACCTCTCCACGGTCTCGCCAATCAGGAAGTCCTCGACTGGACTCTCAAGTTCCAGGAGAAGTACTGCAAGGATGTTGAGCCTACCGCAGAGTTGATCAAGGCCGCCCTCTGGGATACTCTCAATGCCGGTCAGGTCATTCCTGGTTACGGCCATGCAGTCCTCCGCAAAACCGACCCGCGCTATACCTCACAGCGTGAATTCTGCCAGAATACTGAAGGGCTTAAAGACTATCCGCTCTTCAAGGTTATCGCCATGATCTTCGAAGTTGCCCCGGGCGTTCTGACCGAGCATGGCAAAACCAAGAATCCATGGCCAAACGTTGATGCTCAGTCCGGCGTCATCCAGATGTACTATGGTCTGACCGAGTACGATTTCTACACCGTTCTCTTTGGTGTCGGTCGTGCTCTCGGCTGCATGGCTAATATCACCTGGGATCGCGCGCTCGGATACGCTCTTGAGCGTCCCAAATCCGTTACAACTGCAATGCTTGAGAAGTGGGCAGCAGAAGGTGGCCGCCAGTTCTAACAGAAACTGTTTCCGGCAAGAAAAAAAGGGGGGTGCGAAAGCACCCCCCTTTTTGTTCATTGATTCAGATTTAATCTTCAATATGCATGAAAGAGATCAGATTTTTGATTGTATGCTTTGATTGTCCGCCTCTTTCCAGCGACGGTAAAGCCAGTTCCACTGGGTAGGAAATTGAAGGATATGTCGTTCAATGGCCTGATTCATCTTGATTGTGCCGTCAAGAATCCGCTCTTCCTCGCTCCCTTTCGTCATCAGCTCAAGTTCAGGATAGATTGTAACAATGTTCGTTCCATTTTCACGGTGTATAAAAAAAGGGATGATTGCTGCTCCGGTTTTCAGGGCTAGCTTGGCTGGCATGAAAGTCGTCCAGCAGGGACGGCCAAAGAAGTCGGCCAGGATGCCGTGAGGAGGTAGCACCACCTGGTCAGGCAAAATGCCGAGCGTCCCCCCTCTTTTAAGTAGGGCAAGCATCTCACGAACTCCGTTATCACGGTAGATAACCTTGTTACCGTGCCGGGTACGGATCTTTTCAAGGGCACTGCTGAAATAATCCTTTTTCATGGTTCGGGCTACAACAGTTACAGGAGCAACATGTACTCCAAAGGCAAGCGCCATCAACTCCCAGTTGCCACTGTGAGCGGTAATTCCGATAATGCCTCGCCCGTTAAGGTGAGCCGCTTCATAGTTTTCGATTCCACGAATCTCGACTGCTTCAACCAGAGCTTTGGCGTTACCGAAAAAAATCGGGCCAAGTTCAGCTACAAGTATCCCCATGTTGGAAAATACCTGGCGAATGAAAGCCTCAGGAGCCTTTTCCGGGCAGTTCCATGATGGTTGTGCTTCCAGATAAGGCAGCATTTCGGAGATGGTTTGTATTCCGAGCCTCCTCCATTTACCTAATATATGGTAGAGCAGAATCCCCAGTTTTTCGCCCAGATATTGAGAGATTCGCCGGGGTAAGAAGGCGAATGGTATCATGATCAGCATGAGTACAACATATGCGGCAAACCAGCGGATATCATTCCAGGTCATCTGGCTCTCCTTAGCAGATCAAACTGTTCTGCATGGACAGGCAGCTTCATTCTGACGCGCTGATTGGGATTGGCGAACTCGATTTCTCCCCCTTTTTCATCAAGCATTTCGACAATTTCAAAGGTTGCATTTCTCATCCCCGGCCCCATAATCTCCAGATTCTCCCCTTTGCAGATCCTGTTTCTGACCTCTACAACAGTAAAACCGTCAGAAACTGCCGCCTCAATCAGCCCGACAAAAACATGGCTTCGGAAATAGCTTGAGTGGTACTCCTGGCCAACCTCTATCGGCTGGCCAAAGAGAAAGCCGGTTGTATAACCTCTGTGACTGGTTTTGCACAGCTCCTCCAGCCACTCCGGTCTGAAACGGTAGTCATCCCCTTCAGCTTTCAGCGCATCCAGAGCGGTTCTGTAGGCACGAACCACCGAAGCTACGTAATATATCCCTTTCATCCGCCCTTCAATCTTTAAGGAAGATATCCCGGAGCGGACGAGGCCGGGGAGATGCTCTATCAGACAGAGATCCTTGGAGTTGAAGATAAAGGTGCCGGTATCGTCCTCCATCACAGGAAAGTATTCACCGGGGCGGGTCTCTTCGACAAGGGAGTATCCCCAGCGGCAGGGGTGTGCGCACTCCCCCTTGTTGGCGTTACGGCCGCTCATGACGCTTGAGAGGAGGCACCTGCCCGAATAGGAGATGCACATTGCCCCATGGACAAAGGCTTCAAGCTCAACAGTTGTCCTCTCGGCAGTCTCGCTGATTGCAGCAAGAGGCATCTCCCTGGCCAGATTTATCCTGCTTATCCCCTGACTCTGCCAGAAAGCAGCACTGCGCCAGTTAACAGTATTTGCCTGGGTTGACAGGTGGATCTGCTTCTCCGGAGCAATCTCCCTGACAAGTTGAACCACTCCGGGATCAGCTGCAATGTATGCGTCAAAAGGGACAGCCGCAACCTCATGCAAAAAAAGTGCAAGCTGATCCAGTTCATCGTTTCCCGGATAGCTGTTGACAGTAAGATAGACCTTGACACCGTGAAGGTGGGCATAGGCGACCCCTGCAACCATTTCATCAAGGTCAAAGTTGTCCGCCAGATTACGCAAACCAAAGGATTTACCACCGAGATAGACAGCATCAGCACCGTAGTGGACAGCAATTTTCAGTTTTTCCAGATTACCTGCAGGAGCAAGTAGTTCGGGGATTTGCATGTAAAACTCTCTTCCTTAAACTTCGGATTGACCAGCAGCTTGTTTCGAGGGTATAGTAACACCCTTTACTCAAAACTTCTGCAAATTTTCGCCTCATGAGAAGAGTGTAGTTTATGGATATGCGCAAAATACCCCCTCAAAGCCTTGAAGCCGAAATGTCAATACTCGGCGGCGTTCTTCTTGACAACGAAGCGATCAATCGCGCTCTTGAATCCATTCGCCCGGAAGATTTCTACCGTGAATCACACCGTAAAATATTCAAGGCAATGATAGAGCTCTCAACCAAAGGAGAGCCGTGCGACCTTATCACACTGTCAACCGTACTGAAAAAGATGGGGGTTCTTGAGGAGACCGGGGGGGGTGCCTACCTGGCGACTCTGGTCGATTACGTCCCGACCGCAGCCAATATCGCCTACTACTGCAAAATAGTTAAAGAAAAGGCAATTGCCAGAAATCTCATAACAGCTGCAACTGATATTGTTACCCAGAGTTTTGATGAGCAGTCAAGCGTGGATGAACTGCTTGACCGGGCTCAGAAAGTCATTTTTGAAATATCGGAAAACAAGCTTCGCCCTGCATTCTTTCCGGTCAGGGATATTCTTAAAGAGACAATCAGAAGCATTGAAAGACTTTATGAAAAAAAGGAGCATGTTACCGGAGTACCATCAGGATTCATTGATCTTGACGGAATGACAGCCGGGTTCCAGCGGGGTGATCTGGTTATTGTAGCAGGTAGGCCATCAATGGGTAAAACCGCTTTTGCCCTGAATCTCGCACAAAACGCCACCATGCATGCTGACCAGCGAAGCGCCGTAGCGATCTTTTCTCTTGAGATGAGCAAGGAGCAGCTTGTCACAAGACTTCTCTGCTCAGAGTCAAGAATTGATGCAAGCAGGCTGAGAACCGGCCATCTGGTGGAATCGGACTGGGAAAAGCTTCTGGGGGGCGCAGGAAAACTTCATGAAGCACAGATATATATTGACGACTCCCCTTCAATTTCAGTGCTGGAGATGAGAGCCAAATGTCGGCGGCTGAAAGCTGAAAAGAACATTGACCTGGTGGTGGTGGATTATCTGCAACTGATGCGGGGCGGATCAAACTCCGAATCCCGCCAGCAGGAGATTTCAGAGATATCCCGCTCACTGAAGGCTCTCGCAAAAGAGCTTGATATCCCTGTTGTTGCTCTCTCCCAGTTAAACCGGAGTCTTGAAAGCCGTACGGACAAGCGGCCGATGATGAGCGACCTCCGGGAATCAGGAGCCATCGAACAGGATGCCGACGTCATCATGTTTGTTTACCGTGATGCAGTATACTGCGAGGCGTGTAAAAAGAGGGATAACTCGTGCAGCATAGAAGGGCATGACAAGCAGGCGGAAATCATCATCGGCAAGCAGCGTAACGGCCCGATCGGGTCGGTAAGCCTGGTATTTAACGGTGAATTTACAAAGTTTGAGAACAGAAGCAGAAGAGATGAATACTGAAGGTAAAATTTGGCAACACTTTTATAGAAAGATAGAATCCTGTTGACTGAAATTCCAATTCTGCTACGATTTGAGCAAGTTATAAATGAATGAAACTTATTGGGAAACCCGTGAAACCATCTTTCCTGTTACAAAAACATCGGCAAGAGATACTTGCCATCGCCTTGAACCACCATGCCCTGAATGTCCGGGTGTTCGGCTCTGCCTTGCATGGTGACGATACCGATGGCAGCGATCTCGACCTTCTGGTTGAAGCCACACCGGAAACAACCCTGATGGATATCGGTGCCATCAGGTATGAACTGCGAAAGTTGCTCGGGATTCCGGTCGATGTGGTGACTCCTCTGGCGCTCCCCGTGCATTTCCGGGATGGCGTTCTTAAGGAGGCGCGACCGATATGAGCCGGGCAGCCGCTCTCCGCATCAGGGACTACCTTGTCCACATCCTGGACGCAGTCGAGCGGATCAACCGTTATGTCAGCGCATCAGAGGATGAATTTCTTCGGGATGAAAAGACCCAGGATGCGTAATCCGCAATTTTGAGATTATCGGCGAAGCGGCACGCAACATTGAAAAGCATCATCCAGACTATGCCGCACAGCACGCCGATGTGCCATGGGGTGTGGCATATGAAATGCGTAACGCCCTTGCGCACGGC
>JANNRW010000469.1:0-6638 GCA_031401815.1 Geobacteraceae bacterium
GGAGAGTGCTTTCAGGTATGACAATGAAATTCTTGTCGAGCAGTATGTGAAGGGTCGCGAAATTCAGGTCGGAATCCTTGAAGAGTGCGCTGTTGGTGCCATCGAGATTGTTCCCAAAAATGAGTTTTATGATTTTGAAGCCAAATATACTGATGGGATGGCAACTCATATCATGCCTGCGCCTCTTCCTCAGGATCAGTATGAAAAGCTCCTCCGGCTCGGGGAATCAGCTCATGCCGCACTTGGCTGTTCCGGCTACAGCAGGGTTGATTTTATCGTTACAGATGTCGGCGCTCACTACATACTTGAAGTAAACACACTGCCGGGAATGACGGCTTTAAGCCTTCTGCCAGAGATTGCCCAGCATGCAGGAATCGGCTTTCAGGAGCTTGTAGAAAAGATTCTTCTAGCGGCTTCCCTGAAAATTGGAAAATAATTTTAAAAACAGCCTCCACAAGACAGTTTCTTCTGTAATCCGGGATTAAGTTATGTTATTTCTTTTAGCTGAATGAAATACTTTGTCAGTTGTTAATCATTCAGGATTTAGCGCTTTGGGAGTTTATGCGCGAACTTAACCTGAACAATCAGAAACCGGTCACCAGAAACCGCTTCAAAAAATCGCGGAGCAAAATCAATCTGCGCGGTTTTCTGAAAAAAGCTGTCCGTATAGGTGCGGCTGTAGTCGTCGGATCGCTTGTCACTCTGGTCTGTTATGAATTCTATGGATTTATAGGCAAAACGACTTTTCTTCGTCTTGATCAGATAACAGTAACCGGTAACAGTAAACTGACCCGTGAAGAGATTCTTTCTGCAGCTTCAGTTCGTTTGGGAGATGATCTTCTGTCGCTTCGCATTTCAAGAATGGGAGAACAGTTAGCTAAAAATCCCTGGATAGCAGGTGTAAGGATAAGACGTAACTTCCCCCACACCCTCTCAATTGAAATCTCAGAGCGTCAGCCGGTAGGTATTGTAAGCATGAGCTACCTCTACTATCTGGACAGCAGTGGAGAGATCTTCAAGCCGCTTCAGGAAGGGGACAGACTCGATTTTCCTGTTATCACCGGCCTTACTGAAGACGATGCCCAGCGAGATCCGGCAGGAACAAAAGAGACTCTTAAAGGTATTCTTGCTCTTCTAAAAGAGCTTGATTCTGGCAGAAAGGGGATTAAAACCTCTGATATTTCAGAGCTTCACTACGATAAAGGGTTCGGCTATACTCTTTTTACAATTAAACATGGTCTGCCAATAAGAGTCGGGATGAGCGGCTTCAATGAAAAACTTGACAGACTTTCAAGAATCTACCATGACCTGCAGGCGCAGATACTACAGCTGGAATATATTGATCTCGACTATACCGACAGAATTGTCATAAAGAAAACCTGATCCATCAGCAACCAGTAAACAGGAGGGTAAATGTCGGCAAGAAAAGATAATCTCATTGTCGGACTTGATATCGGAACAACAAAAATATGTGCCATTGTCGGGAATCTTACTGAAAACGGCATTGATATAGTAGGTATAGGTTCCAGCCCCTCCCGAGGTCTTCGTAAAGGAGTTGTAATCAACATTGACATGACTGTCCAATCGATCCGGAAAGCTGTTGATGAAGCCGAACTGATGGCTGGATGTGAAATTAAAACAGTCTATGCAGGGATTGCAGGTGGGCATATAAAAGGGATCAATTCGCAGGGGGTCATTGCGATAAAGAACCGTGAAGTTGCCCCTGATGATGTGAAGCGGGTTATCGAGGCTGCAAAGGCCATTGCAATTCCCATGGACAGGGAAGTAATTCATATTCTGCCACAGGAATTCATTATTGATGATCAGGACGGGATTCGTGAGCCACTCGGCATGAGCGGCGTCAGACTCGAAGCAAAGGTGCATATTGTCACCGGAGCTGCAACCAGTGCCCAGAACATTGTGAAATCGTGCAACCGTGCAGGGCTTGATGTCGCCGACATTGTGCTGGAACAGCTTGCTTCATCGGAGTCCGTACTTTCGGCAGATGAGAAAGAGCTTGGCGTAGCTCTTATAGATATAGGCGGCGGAACTACCGACATAGCAATTTTCGTAGACGGCGCTATCAAGCATACCTCTGTGCTTGCACTTGGCGGACACCAGATCACGAACGACATCGCAGTAGGCTTGCGCACACCAATGGCTGAAGCCGAGAAGATCAAGCACAAGTACGGCTGCTGCCTCGCCTCAATGGTAGGCAAGGACGAGACCATTGAAGTTCCGAGCGTTGGGGGGCGAAAGCCCAGAGTACTCTCCCGCCAGCTTCTGGCAGAGATACTGGAGCCTCGTGTTGAGGAGATATTTACCCTGGTCAACCGTGAGATCGTGAAGTCCGGTTATGAGGAGGTCATTGCCTCAGGAGTGGTTATTACCGGCGGAAGCACTATTCTTGAAGGTATGCCGGAACTTGCGGAACAGATATTCAACCTGCCTGTACGGCGGGGATTGCCCCAGAATATAGGTGGACTGGTAGATGTAGTTAACTCGCCTGTATATTCAACCGGCGTAGGTCTTGTAATTTACGGAAGCCGTCATGTTGACAGCGCTACCCACTTCCCGACTACACAGAGCGACGATAGCCTCTTCAGGAAGGTGAGCAGGCGGATGAAAGAGTGGTTTGGAGAATTTTTTTGATCCCGGAACCATATATTATCTCATGTTAGTGTAACTGTTTCTTGATATTTTCACATTCATCCATAAATCAGGAGAGGGGGTACGGTATGCCGTTTGAATTGGATCAGAGCATTGAACTTACCGCAATTATCAAGGTTGTAGGGGTTGGTGGTGGTGGAAGTAATGCTGTGAACACAATGATCGAAAAAAACGTCCACCATGTCGAGTTCATAGTAGCCAATACTGATGCTCAGGCCCTTCGAAGTTCAAAGGCATCGATAAAGGTACAACTCGGCTCGCAGCTTACCAAGGGACTTGGTGCCGGAGCCGAACCTGGGGTAGGGCGTGAGGCAGCGCTTGAGGATCGTGAGCGGCTGATCGAAACCCTTCAGGGTGCAGACATGGTTTTCATAGCAGCGGGAATGGGGGGCGGCACAGGCACAGGCGCTGCCCCGGTCATCGCTGATGTTGCAAAGGAGCTTGGTGCGCTGACTGTAGGAGTAGTGACAAAGCCCTTTACCCGCGAAGGTAAACGTCGTAAAGAGCAGGCTGAAAATGGAATTCGTGAACTGAAAAAGCATGTTGATTCCCTTATTGTCATACCTAATGATCGCCTTATAGGTCTTGCCGGAAAGAACTCCTCGATCCTCGATGCTTTCATGCCTTCAAATGATGTCCTTCGTCAGGCTGTCCAGGGGATCTCCGACCTCATTACCACCTCCGGCATGATCAATGTTGACTTTGCCGATGTTAAATCAATCATGAGCGTACGTGGGATGGCCATGATGGGGATAGGTGTTGCAGCCGGAGACAACCGTGCAGCAGAGGCAGCAACCGCCGCCATTTCCAGCCCTCTTCTCGAAGATATCGACATCTCGGGCGCCAGAGGGGTTCTGGTCAACATCTGCGGCTCTTCGAGCATGACTATGGACGAATTCGATATTGCCAGCAGGATCATCCACGAAAAGGTTCACGAGGATGCAAATATTATTATCGGCCTTCGTGTTGACGAGGAGTTGGGCGACACAATGAAGATAACCGCAATTGCCACCGGTTTCGGCAGTTGTTTCGAAGTGGATAAAACCCGGGTTGAGCATGGCAAGATTCCCAAGCTCCAGAGTGTTGCTCGACCAGACTGGGATCGACCGACCTTCGAGCGTAAACGCGAAGTTGGGCAACAGCGTCCAGCAGCAATAAAGCAGCCAAGTTTTCTGGCAGAAGACGAAGACCAGTATGATATTCCTACATTCCTGCGCAAGTCAGTAGACTGATAGACTGACCCGGCTCCCAGCACTGACTGGCGAGCCGGGTTGCTTTACCCCCTCTCATATGTCCTGGAAAATTATTTCTAAACTCAAGAAAAGAGTTGAAGCGGAGTCCGGTGCCACTCTTACAAGGCGAGGCGCAGCTTTGCGCATCTGCCTTGTATACCCCAATCTCTACCGTACCGGGATGAGCAATCTTGGCTTTCAGTCTGTGTATGCCATGTTAAACGCCACCCCTGATTTTCTCTGCGAACGCTCATTCCTTCCCGATCCCGACGAAATCAGGGAGTACGAGCTGAGCCGCACACCTCTTTTGTCTCTTGAATCCCAGCAGCCGGTAGCAAGTTTTGACATCATCGCTTTTTCAATCTCTTTTGAAAGAGACTACCTTCATCTGCCAACAATTTTTCGCCTCGCAGGAGTCCCCTGTTATGCTGAAGGGCGAGGAAACCGGCATCCACTTGTAATGGCCGGCGGCGCTGCTCTTTTTCTCAACCCTGAGCCAGTTGCAGAGTTCATGGATATGATCTGCCTGGGAGAGGCGGAAGCGATTCTTCCCCAGGTTATGAGCACTCTTAGCAACTGCTCGCTCCCCCGCAGACAGCTTCTCGAAAGACTGTCGCATCAGCCTGGAGTTTAC
Source organism: Geobacteraceae bacterium (assembly GCA_031401815.1). Taxonomy (GTDB): domain Bacteria; phylum Desulfobacterota; class Desulfuromonadia; order Geobacterales; family DSM-12255; genus JANNRW01. Next base: position 4,537 of record JANNRW010000469.1, read on the forward strand.
ATACCATCGATCCGGGATATCGGCAATATGATCAACAGAGAGTATCTTCGTGATCTGGATAGTTCTTCGACGGCTACGGTCATATCGACAGTCGAAACCGAATTCAACGACCTTCATCTTGTAGAGATCTCCCGAGGCTGCCCACGAGGCTGTCGCTTCTGTGCTGCCGGGTACATTTATCTCCCTTACCGGCAACGCTCGCTTGACACAGTTATATCCGAAATTGACACTGCCATAGCTTCTGATAAAAAAGTCGGCCTTGTGGCAGCGGCAGTTGGCGATTACCATGATATTGGCAAACTTTGCCGTCATATCATCGATAATGGGGGGAGTTTTTCCGTCTCTTCGCTCAGGATTGACAGTCTTGATGAAACCATGATTGATCTTCTGGTCAAAAGTGGGCACAAAACTGCAACACTGGCACCGGAAGGGGGATCACAGCGGCTGAGGGATCTGATCAGGAAGGGGATCTCGGAAGAGCAGATTCTTTTGGCCTGTGAGCGTCTGATCGCAAAGGATATTCTGAATCTGAAGCTCTATTTCATTATCGGTCTTCCCACAGAAACAGATGATGATATTACTCAGCTACTCTCTCTTGTTACCAGAATCCGCGAACTTGTTGTTGCTCGGGCAAAAGATAACCGGCGGCTTGGCGAAATAACAGTTTCAATAAATCCGTTCATACCGAAACCGTTTACTCCACTTCAGTGGTGTGGAATGATGCCACAGAAGAAGCTGGCAAAACGACTGGCCTTGTTGCAGAAAGGGATTTCACACCTGCCTAACGTCACTTTACAGGCAGAGAGTCTGAAAGAGGCTATGCTACAGGCATCACTTTCGCGTGGGGACCGGAATCTGGCAAAATTTCTTGTAAGGTCGGATGAAACAGGAAGCTGGCGTAAAGCTGCACAGGAGCTGGGACTTGATATAGAGGCCGAATCAGTGCGACAAATACCGCTGAATGAACCTCTTCCATGGGATTTTATCGGAGGATCAGACACGAAACTACTTAAGAAGGAGTATTGCAAGGCATTAGATCATAAGAGTTAATTTTTTGAGTCGCGTTTATTATCAGACTTTATTTAGTTGCATTCAGCATTATTTGCAAGTATATATTAATCTGCATTATTAAACCATCTACAAGGAATCCCGTGTTTCCCACTCACTACGAAACTCACAGTTTTTCCAGCAAACTCCCCCCTCTACTCTCTACAGAGACTTCCGACGCAGAGCTCCTTGAAAAGGTTGATGCTCTTGCACGGGAATATGGCAACATCGTCTACAAGGAGATGCTCCTGCTTCTGGTTGGCAAACATTTCGGTGCCGAGCTTGCCAGAGTCTATTGGCATGGCGCTGTCAGGCACTGTCGCGAAATTTTCAGACCTGAATTTGCTGCAAAAGGTTTTCGTGCCGCACTCATGGATTACCTGTTCCGTGTGGCAAAAGAGCTGGGTGACCCGAGAATCATTGAGGCAGATTTTCTGTACAACATCACCCGCTCTTCAGTTACAGACGGATTGACAGGACTCTTCAATCAGTCATATTTCAAGCAGTTGCTTGACAAGATGATATCGCTGCACAGAAGAAGCAATGACCAGAGCTTTGCCCTGATCATGCTCGACCTGGATCATTTCAAGCAGTACAATGACCGCTGCGGCCATCTTTATGGTGATGAAGCGCTCAGACTGTGCGCAGATATAATCTCGAAAACCTTGCGGGATACTGATATTGCCGTGCGGTACGGAGGAGAGGAGTTTGCCCTGCTCCTCCCCAATCTGGATCGACGCGCAGCCTTTGCAGTTGCGGAGCGGATCAGGACAGGGATTCAGGACTATCCGTTCAAGAAGCAGGAGCTTCTGGATAACCGTAATCTGACGATCAGTGGCGGAGTTGCATTTTTTCCGGACAACGCAGAAACTGCTGAAGAGATAATTGAAGCGGCTGACAAGGAGCTCTACAAGGCAAAAGGACGACGCAACACAATTTTCTCCTTTTCCACAGACAGGCGAAGCACCTCAAGACGACCGATCCGGTCTCTGGTAGAGTACGCATCGTTTGACGGAGCGCTCTATCGTCCGGCACTTTCAATTGATATCAGTGAA
>JANNRW010000470.1:0-2261 GCA_031401815.1 Geobacteraceae bacterium
AATACCAATATTGCAAGCCTGACCCCATAGTATTACATAGTATTAAGGGGAGTTCAGGGGGCGCTATTCAATTACATCAGATCATGTTGGGAGTGATTCGCTTGACCGGGGCATAAAAACCCGCTTGTGTCATACGTTTGAGAATAGCGTTCGCTTTTTTGAGATCTATAGTGCTGCTGCGTACTGCTTTTATGAGTATCCCGACTGTGCCTGTCAAGGGGATTGCCAGACGTATTGCTTCACTTCTTGCCAGTCTGTCATCACAGGCAAAGAGATAACCTCGCTGAGCGGCAAGTGCTATACATGATGATTCTCCATCACCCAGAGAAATAGAGATGCTGGCAAACAACTGGCGTTCAATCATACTGTGCAGCTCTTCCTGACGCGGCCAGCCGATAGCCAATAGCTGCACAAGCGCTTCAAGGTCTGCATGCCCCTGCTGAAACCCCCGCAAAACTTCTGTAGCGACAAAACCTGAGCAGCTGGCGTTGTCAGGATAGAGCGACCGAAGTAACGTCAGTTCACCGGCTTTTGCAAAATTGCTGATTACTGTTGTATCAAAAATAATATCAGGCATTGGCGGCATCTGAGGAGATTTCGTCCGGGCTCTGAACCATCTGCCCGATACCCCGCTCATGCAGATAGTTCCTGGCAGTCAACGGGTCAACGCCAAGCGATTGCGCCAACTTGCCCAAACTGATGAAGCCTTCCCGGTAGGCGGCTAACGCTACCTGGTGGCGACGTTCCAGAATATCTGCGGTAAAGGTGCTGTCAATGGCATCGCGCACCAGCTCCCCCAGTGTGCGGTGCGTGGAAACAGCCATTTGCTTCAGAGTCAGGTGTTGATGGGGGGTCAACATTACATTGGTTCTTATCATAAGTCACCTCACATATGTGTAACAATATGTACTTATAGTAAGGCTAGTTGGGGTTTTAGTCAAGCAGCTTAAAGAGTTCAAGGGTCACTTTGGGGCAGGCTTCCAAGAATGCTTGGTTATGATCGACTCAAGGTGAGGGTCGGTGCCCCTGCGGCAGCGCTAATAAGCCTGCCGGGGCTGCTGTCCAAGTTTCCGCATTTCAGTGTGACGCGATTGGAAAGGTTGACGGTATAGAGAGCCAAATAAATATGAAGAGCTGAATGTTGAATTATGGAATATGGGGAGTGTCCCGCATTTCCCAAATCCAAGGCCGAACCGATCAAGTCTAACCCAGTGCTCTTTTACTCACGCAACGCCGCGACGACGCAAAGGAAGGCAGAAACAAAAAGCTTATGGGTTAAACAAGAAAACGGTTTTCCGGTTTCAAGATTCTCGTCGCGTCGTTGCGTCGTTGCGTGAACAACTGTTTTTACTGAATATTGAGGAGAAGACCGGCAGGAGTGTGGTGACCGGGGAGAATTTTCTGCCGCCTGGGAGAAAGAAGATTTCGGATAAATGAAGTAAGCGGAATTGTCAGAAGGCGCGAATATTGGGAGTGTCTCGCATTTCCTCCACTCGTTTTCCCCCAATAGAAAAATAACAAGCAGCATCCCGCCAGGGGTTCCCAATAGAAAAATAACAAGCAGCGTCCCGCCAGGGGTTCCACACCACCATCGCTGTCGAGTCTCTACCCGCCGAATGCCGGTGCCATGATTTTAAGATAGCACAATCTTTGACCAACCACGAAATCCCTGCCAGAAGTTGACAGTCGCACTGAACGCCCTCTTCTTAAGGCCTGTGAATCGTTGAAGAGCAATGCGAGTTAAATAGACGATGATGCCACGTTCGCCATTAGACTTCGGCAGACGTTATGATAAAGTTAAAAATATTATCGAACTCCACAGGAGAGTCATCTGCATTAAAGCTGTGTTGACTGCTGACCGCGATAAAGCCGAGGAAAAACCGATGCTATTTAAAATTGTCGATAAAAATGAGTTTGGCAGACTGGTTGACCTCATGCTGGCGTCGAATGAGATCATCGGACCCAAAAGGATCGACACGGGAATAAACGGTAAGCCGATTTATCAATATCTGCCGGTTCAGAGCCTTGCGGAGCTTGACCTATATTACGAAACAACAGCTATTTCGGCAAAAACCTACTTCCTCCCCTATAAGGAGAATCTGTCACTCTGGCAATTTCACAAGAACGACTGGACCCAGGAGATTTCATACCGGCTCAAGCCCCGGGCAATCATCGGTCTGCATGCCTGCGACATCAACGCATTGCTCAAACTGGACAAAGTGATGACGCGGGATTTTTTCCCCAGCCCTTACTATATCTCC
>JANNRW010000471.1:0-10345 GCA_031401815.1 Geobacteraceae bacterium
ATCACGGCAAGCTGCATGCTGATAGTACTTGCGCCTCGTTTTTTAGAGCCGAACAGCTTGCCGACAGCCGCAACACCTACTGCTTTCCAGTCAACTCCGGCGTGTGTGTAAAAATGACGATCTTCGGAATAGAGCAAAGCCCTTACTAAAGAAGGCGAGATATTTTTCAGTTCAGTCCATGCAAGACGACGACCATGCTTGTCTATCCGTAACTCATGAAGCAGGTCGCCGTGTCGATCAAGAATAAGAGCATCGGAAAGCTGATGTGACTCTTTCACATGCTGGAAGGTGAGGAGAGGGTTCGCCGCTACAGTTGCTGGCGCCAGTACAAGCAAAATGAGTAGCAGAGTTGTCTTTATAGTTGTCACTACAAAATCAACCACCTCATTCCCCTACTCTCAGCAGCTGATTCGGCGCCTCGCCGAACATTTCCGGGGCATAGAGCGCTTCCACTCTGGTTGGTGGCAGGTGGAAATCCCCTTCGTTGTTGAAACGGACGGAATATTCGGCACTGAAACTCCCCTTCGGGATGTAGTCGTAGTAGGCGCGGTAGGCTTCGAAGGAACGTTCGTCATAGACCGGCCAGCTCCTTTTCTGCTCTCCGGCAATCAGGATTGCTGAATCGCGTCCCATACCGGAACCGAGGATAGTAGCTCCGCCCGGAACCGGATCATTCACAGCCACCCAGGTCATGTCACTCTGTGCTTCGATAGTGAGCGTTACCCTGGCCACGTCACCGCGGCTCCAGCGGTTTTTCTCCTTCTGCTCCACCGGGGTCACGGTTTTCTTGATCCGGTAACCGCTGGCAAGAGGCTGTTTGAGCGGAATGGCTGCAAGGCTCAGTACCGTAACCCACGGCTTGCCATTGCCGGAATGCCGCAACCTGAGTGGTGCCTGACTGTCCGGCCAGGGAAAGGAGAGAGGTTTACCCGTCTGCACGGCGCTCCAGTCAACCGACTTCAAGGTGCCGTCCAGCTCTCCGGCAGTGACGCCATTGACAGCAGTTGCTTCAAATTTCCGGGAAAACTTGTCCAGGGCAACCACCCCCCAGGCATTTGCAATGGTCGTCTCCCAGTGCCCCTGCTGCTGCCGGGCGAGGGCACCCTTCACCAGTCGTGGAATATCGTCGCGCCAGGAAGTATCGTCCAAAAATGTCATCAATGTACGAATGGCATTGGTATCGGTTGACACCATCAGCCACCAGAGCCTATCTGACTGCTCAGTGGAGAAATTCATGGTCGTCCCCTGGAAGTTAAGCCGCGAGCGGATGATCTGGCCTGCCTCCTTGAGCAGTCTCGCCCGGTCAGGCAGGTCATTTACTCGCTGCAGGATATTGAGCCAGTCAATGACTGCCGAGGTTGGCCAGAAATTGGGTTCGATAGCAATGCTGGAGAGAAGCTTCGCCGTTGCCCCCTTCCGCCGCGAGAGCGCCTCTATGGCAGCCAGTTTCTGAATTGAGAGATCCGCCGTGCGCAGAGATGATTCGCGGCGGATCTTCCCTTCGATAAAGGCTGTCAGGCCGCTTTCCATCTGTTCGATCAAGCTGTCCGGCAGCTTTCGCTCTGCTTCATGGCTGATGGCCAGCAAGTAGGCAGTGAGCATGGGACTCCCTTCCAGCCAGGTGGAGGGGAAATATTTGACCAGACCACTCCCGTCCAGATAAGCGGGGAGAGTCATCACGATCTGCTGCCAGAGAACGTCATCCTTGAGGCTGATGGCCTGGGAGACCCGTTGTTCCATGCATGTGTAGGGGTAGGCGCGCATGAAGTGACTGACCCCGCCCAGACCCTCTGTCAGGCTGGCGCGGAGCTGCACGTTGACCCCGCCGCGCCCCTTGATTGCATCGGCGGGCTGTTTGATATCCAGATCAAACGCGCCGTCCAACTGTGTAACAGTTGCCTGATAGACCTGTACCGGCACCGGCGCAAGCACCCTTTGACTTACCTTGATCCGGTCACTGGCCGAGCCATTTTCTTCCTGTGCCTGCGCCTCCCAGATGACCGTATCGATACCAGCCGGAACCTCCGCCTGCCAGGAAACCTCCTGCGCTTCACCCGGTGCCAGTTTGAGACTGATCGGAGTGAAACCTGCATCAGCTGCCCAGGACGGTTTGGCAATTACTGCGAGGGACATGAGCCGGCTTGAGGCATTGCGCACGGTAAAACGGGCGGTGAAGCGATCTCCGTGCCGCACCAGTGGCGGCAGGCCGGAGAGCATCATGAGATCCTGGGTGGTGCGGATAGTAGTCCTACCGGTGCCGAACAGACCAGTCCCAGCGCTAGCTACAGCTGCCACGGTGAAGCTCGTGAGCGAATCATTGAGAGGTATTTCCACTGTTGCTTCGCCATTGGCATCAAGCTTGATACGCCCCTTCCAGAGCAGCAGCGTATCAAACAGTTCCCTGGCCGAGCGCATGCCGCCGCCACCACCGACCGGCAGCGCCTTCAGGCCGAAATGGCGACGTCCCACCACCTGACTCTGGGCGGTTGATGTCTTCACTTCATACCCCCGCCGCCCCATCATGGCGTCCAGGAGCTTCCAGCTGTTATTCGGCATCAGCTCCAGCAGCCCTTCATCCACTGCTGCAACTGCAACTTCCGCCCCCTTGGGGAGTTTCCCGCCATCGGCTCTGCTCGCCCTGATTCTGATCTTCGCCTTGCCTCGCACAGGGTAACTGTCGCTGTCTGCCGAGACGACAACTTTAAGCTCATGGGCCTTTCTCCCCACTTTTATTTCGCTGATTCCCAGACGGTAGGAGGGCTTGCCGGGGTCGAACAGCGCTGTCGGTTTTGTTCCTGCCACCCTTCCCCGCACAACCAGGGCAGAGACAAAGACATTTGGGGCGTAATTCCCCTTGACCGGGACAGAGATCACCGGCTCCTTGCCGTTGATCATTTTCACAAAACCATCTATGACCCCCTCGCGCTCCAGAGTCACCAGTACGGTTGCCGTCCGAAACGGAGAGCGCACCTGGAACGTGGCGACATCGCCGGGATCATATGTTTTCTTGTCAGGGAGCAGGTCAATCCGATCACTGTCGCCTGCTTCGAACCACCACTCTCCCTTGCCAGCGACCCAGACATCCTTGTTAGCTGCAGAGCTGTTGCCGTCGCTGTCAATGACGGTTGCCTGCAATATGATATTGCCCGAAACCGGCGTCTTAGCTGTGCAGTGGAGATACCCCTTCTCATCGGTAACACCGGCACAGATCTCGCCGCCGGACTTGATCTCTGTTACATGCTCGTAGGCATAGAAGCCCCCTACCAACCGCTTTCGGTGAGAAAAATGCTGCCGTGTGAACAGCCCGACATTGACCTTCGCACCGCTTACCGGAGCACCTTTAACATCCAGAACCACGCACTTGAATTTCAAGTCATCAGCAGACACTGACCAGGAATCGGGCTTGATCCCCACTAGCAGCCGGGATGACCAGAGCGGCACACTCCCGGACACTGTCTGGATTTCACCGTTGGGATCACGGAATTCCATCTCTGTGCCAAGTGTGTGAGGGGCAGTAATTTTAGGCAGTTTATCGATTGTTGTACGCAGGGCGCCGCTTTTATCCAGTACAAGCTCATGGCTGCGATAGGCTGGCTGCTTTGCAGGCGCGTCCTGACCCGGAGCAGCTTCATCTTCATCATAAGAGCGGTGCGCCGCATCCTCTCTCACAACCCCTGGGGCAACCATGCCGTTGGCAAAGGTAAAATCCTCGTAGTCGTCAAAATGCACCGCCCGTGTTTTCACCTGAGTTCGCAGCTTCACCTTTGCTCCACCGGCACCTCCACCCGCAAGGTGCGAGAGGTAGAGATCAAGCTGCACTTCAGAGGCATTTATGGCCGGTTCCTTGGGCGGCTCAATCACCCCTTTCATAAGCGGCACGCGAAACTCTTCAACCCGGAAAAAACCTGAATGCCATCCGTCTATGCTAACGTTGTCGTTTCCTCTCGCAATGCGGCGACGAGATGCCCTGCTTTTCGGCGTTGTTGTCACCTCTTTTGCCAGATGCACGTCGTAAAAACCCAGAGCTGCACCTTTCGGCAGAGTCAGCGTTGTCTCTGCCGTGTTGTCCGCTTGCCATTTCAAGGGTAACTGATAGCGCTGGTCGCTGCCGCGGTGGACGATCACCACCTCGGTTGGCAGATCGGTCACTGCTCGCAGCTCAAAACCTTTCATGGCATGATTACGCATGAAGTGCTTCATCTGTACTGTCTCCCCGGCTCTTACCAGAGTGCGGTCAAAAACGGTGTGGGCAATCGTCTGCTCCCGGAATTCATCACTTGGGAGATTGAAGCGCCAGCTCTCGATACCGCGATCCCAGCTGGTATGGACGAAAGTAAGATCGTCCTTCTTCCTGGCAAAGACGAACAGTCCATGGGAAAGACCACTCAGCATCGGCTCGCTGTTGTCCGAGAAATAATCATCTTCCCGGTTGCTCTCCGGTGCTTCTTTACAATAGGGGAGATCGCGGGGAAACTTCTTTTTCACCCTGGCGATTCCTTCGGCATCGGTTTTCCCTGACCAATGGAGTGTACCTTCGCAGTCACGGATATTCACATCTGCGTCAGCCACTGGCAAACCCTTGTCCAGAGTGGTTACCCAGACGAGAGAGGATTCCCTCCCCTTCTTGAAGTGGGCAGCCATGTTCGTCACCAGCGCAGATGATGAGACAAACATGGATTGATGTTTATCCAGAAGAGCAGCACCTAGTAGCGGACTCTCCAGCTCGACAATATGCAGACCCGGTTTATGCAGCGGGATACCGACGACTTCAAAGGCTTTTTCCCCATTGGGCTTGGGAATAACGAATTCGGCAGCGCCCACACCGGTGAGCAGCGGTTTTATCCGGCGAGCAGCTCGAACCTTGCGGAGCCACTCAATGATGTTCACTTCCTTATCCAGTGGGAGGAGCCGCTGTTTACCTTTGATGGTTGTTGCCTGCTCTTCAGTTTTTTGTCCGGAACCGGCAAGCCAGGAGGTGAGCTTCTTACCCGCTTCCCTTGCTTTGGCAACTAGGGAATCCTTCTTTTCTACAGCTGGCGCTGGTATGGCGGGATTCGACTCGGTCGGGGTGATCTGTCGCGCTTTCAACCGGGGCTCAACATTTCGGAGCGTCACCGGCAGGGCTGCGTCGCTGCTCAGTTCGATGATGCCAAAGGGGGCGGCAAACTTGGCAATGGGGGGGATGGTATCGGTGTATACCTGAAGAGGAAATTTGTCCAGATTGGCGGGGCTCCTCCCTGCGTCGTCGCTGAACCCTTGTGGAACTTCGATAACAAAGGTCGTTTTTTCAGGGAAGGGACCTTTGAAGCTGATGGCATGCAGACTCCCCGAGGTCGCGGCTGCTTCTCCCCCCTCCTCGTCACTTTGCGTCAAATCAGGTTTGTAGACTTTCTTGCCCGCTTTAAGCACTATTTTCCCGGCCTGTTCCATTGGAACTGGGGCTGAGAAACCTAGTCGCATGGGGAGCAACGGCACACAGGCGGCATTGGCATTAACCCGGTCGCAGCGAAAATCGACCATGAACTCGTCACGCACAGTGAAGTTGAAAATCTGCTCGGCAGCAGTCTTGACGCCGGAAGCTGAAGCGATGCCCGCGCCCCAGATCAATTTGACCTCAGCTTTGCTCGGAAAGCTCTGACGGCTACGGATCAGAAGTGTCCTGTTGTTGTCGGCACGCCCCCTGGCCTTTAACAGCTCCGCCCGGACAGCGCCGGTGACGATCTCGATACCGACCGGCTCCGCAATCCCGGCAATGCTGAAACGAACGTTGGCCAGTACGGAAGCCTCATCAGCTTCGCCATCAAGGGTAAGTAGAAAAACCTGCTGCTCGTCAATTTTATCGTTATTGCGAGGCCGAAGGCTGATAACTCCCGGCCCTCCGGTGGAGAAAGTAAAGATCCGCTCACCGCTGACAGCGCTCCCGGCAAGCGAACTTAGCCCCTCCTGTAGCGCAAATGTACAGGCAACACCAGCCGGAAGGTCACGGTCGAAATCGTAGACCCAGTTTTTCATATCAGCCCAGCGGCCAGCCCCTTTTTCCGGACAGGCAATAACAAAAGGGCTATCCGTTCGCGGGTCGCCAAAAGTGGTCATCGGCCCTGAAAAGCGGGCAGTCACCTGACGAACCCCCTTAACAACACCCTGTGGCGAAAACAATTCAACCCGGACTCCTTCGTCCGCATAACAGAGGAATGCTGACGAAAGCATAATTTGGGCAAGAAAAATAATTGCAAGTCGAATCACTTAACCCCTCCTGTCATTATTTCATTCTATGAAACTCCTCTATGGCAGACTTTTTCCCTAAACAATCAGCCCGGCTACTTCTCCGACATCACCTCGGCCAACTCTGCATTCCATGCGCCGATCAGCACCCGGAGTTTTCTGTTTTCCTTGTCGTACCTGTCATGCAGACGCTCGTAATAGTCGCCTATCTCACGGGAGCGTTCCACCTCTTTCAGCGATCCTGCCGGTTGCATTCTGGAGCGTTTTCGATCCAGATCCTCAGTTTTCCGGGAAACCTTGCCAGTTTCGCCCTCAAGCATATGTATGGCCTTTCGGTACGCCGCTATCATGGTCTCGCTACTCTGCCGGACAGATTGTCCGTTCACTGCTGCCAGATCCCGCAGGATTTCGTACTTGCTCCGCTTAAGGGAGAGCCATTCGATTTCTCCAAGCCCCCTTTCTGCAAGGACAGCATAATGTTTAAGGATATCCTCATCAACCGGAGAGAGTGCCAAAAGCTCGTTCTGAACTATCCGCATCTCCGTCATCAACCTCTCTGCTTGCCGTTCATAATCAACTTGTGGAAGTGTCGACCTTTCCACAGTCCGCTTTTCTATACGTGTACGACGGTTCTCCAGATCGAAATATCGTTCCCGAAGTTTTTTTTGCCGATCAAGAATCCTGGCCAGACGTTTTTGCTCTCCCTTACAATGTTTGACCAATTTTTCAAGAGTGAGTGCAAGGTCATCCTGCGTCTTCAGCATCCGGTCGTAGCCTGCTTTTCCTGCCCTGCCCCCTTGGCCGGAACCGGTCGATAGCAGCTCCAGATACTCTTCGAGATTCCAGATTTCATCCGAAAGCCAATCGGTATAAGAGTAATACCAGGCACGGAAACTGATGAAATCCTTTTCCCTTTGGGGTGATTCGAGCAGAGTAATGGCCTCCAGCTCTTTTCCGGTCTCCTTGAGTTCCTCATCTGCACTGAGAAGAGATGCTCTTAACTCCTCGATCATCCTGATAATCGAGCGCTTTTCCCTTTCCCGGCGCTTATCATTGTCAGAAGTTTCTCCAGACCGGTAACTTTCAGCCTGTCGTGAACGGGAAGCAGAGTGCTCTCCCGCAAAGCTGGCAACAGGGTAAAGTAGGAGAGTAAACAGGACAGGCATCACAAAGCGATCAAGCAGCAGAGAGAGTCTGTTCATTGGTTCCCCTGAAAAAAGATATGATCGGTTGTATCGGATATGAGTGACTCAAACAGCAGCTTTGCTCTCACTTTTGACCACGCAGTTCTTGCCACTCCGTTTTGCCTGATAGAGGGCTTTATCAGCCTCGATAACCAGATCCCGCAATGAATCGGCATTTTCCGGAAACAGCGCCAGGCCGATGCTGGCAGTAGTCCTGATCTGCGCCCCCCCTGCTTCGGTTGTCTCTGCTTCCAGCATGGCGCGAATCCGTTCAGCTACCTGTAACCCCCCTACCCTGCCGGTAGCAGGAAGCAGCACCGCAAACTCCTCACCTCCGTACCTGAAGGCAAGATCGCTCTCACGCACAGCCTCGGAAATACACCAGCTGACCCGTTTGAGGACGATATCCCCCACAGGATGACCGTATGTATCGTTTACTTTCTTGAAATTGTCGATATCTATAAGGAGGAGAGCAAATTTCTCACCATGCTGATCAAAATGCCCCCTCATACGATCAAGACAGGTTCTGAAATGTCGCACAGTATAAAGCCCTGTCAGCTCGTCAGTAATGGCAATAGAGTAAAGCCGCGCATTTTCAAAAGCCATGGCAATCGGGTTGATAGCTGAATCCATGAATCTCAGCTTCTCCTCGGAGAACGGATTTTGTGGAGAACGGATCTCGATGAGGGCGAGTGGAAATTCACCCTTGGCAACAGGTAGATAGACAGTCGTACGGTCGGCAGAAATCTCCTTGCCAGTCAGTTCCCCTGCCTGCCAGCGCTTTATGGCAGCAGAGAGCATATAGCCAGGATCTGTTACCCGGTGATGCTCCCCGAGACCCCTGGTTCGATTCACAACCCGGTAATGTCCGTCACGCAGCGGCAAAACAATATTGACCACTTCTGAGGCAAATGCATTTGCCACAATATCAAGAGTAATGGTTTTCAGATCTTCCATGTCTATGCTCTTGCTGACCCCTTCAATGATCGCATAGACCATGCTGATTTCGTTACTCTTGTAGACAACCTGATCAATATAGCGATTAAAAGAGCGGGAGAGGAAAGGGATAGCCAGGAAAATACAGAGGAGACAGATGGAACCTGAGCCCAGCACCACCAGCCTGATAGAGTTGATAAACATGTAGGTATCTTCAAGAGAGCAGTCGATGATCAGCTTGCCATTGATCCGCCCTCCACGTGAGTGGCAGCTGTAGCACTCAGGTGCGTTGTAAATGACCGTGACATTGCGCTGAACATCCCGATCCTTGTCGGTAAATATTGCAGTAGTACTTGCCGGGGATTTACCCGGAACGCTGTGGCAACCACGGCAGGTCTCATCCGACATCGAAAGCAACTTGCCGTTCTCTTTCTGATCCGAGGAAAATGCAACCCGGCCTTCCCTGTTAATGATAAATATCCTCGAAATATGCCTCTCACGCCCAAGCTGGGTGATAGTGTTCTGTATTTCATCAGGAGTCCGTCTCATCATAAGAGAGCGGAGGCTCGAGCTTATGGAGGAGGCCAGCTCGCGAGTGGTGACGGCGCTGCTCTTCAGCAGGTAATCCTTCGCCATGACAGTAATGAATGCCATGGAAAGAATGGTTGACACAAGAAGGAGCAGAACAAGCCCGGCAATGATTTTACGTTTAAAACGGTAAAGCCACTCGTTTCCCATATATTATTCCTTAACTTCAGTATTTAACCTAAAAGCGGCAGTTGAAACACAGAGACACCGAGACGCAGAGGAAATCATTGAGATTATTTGAAATCACCTTACAACCTTAAAGGTGAACATAAATGAAGCTGATGTTTTATCTAAGTCTTTGTAATGATTATCTCAGTGCCTCTGTGCCTCTGTGTTAAATGCTTTTTGTAGGTTTAACCGGGCAGCCCTTCCTTCCTGTATGAGACCTGACCTCATCACCAAAATGCCGCAGGAGCCCTTCAACCGGAGCCATGGCTCCGGGAGCCAGCGCACAGAAGGAATGATTCAGGTATTTCAGATGTTTTTCAAGAGTATCGATATCCGCTTCATCTCCCTGACCTGCCTCTATCTCTTCCAGAAGTTGCACAACAAAAGGGAGCCCCTCACGACAGGGGGTGCACCAACCGCACGACTCCCGTGCGAAGAATCTGACCAGATTGAGAGTGGCAGCTACCATGCAAACTTTTTGATCAAAGACAACAATACCACCTGAACCAAGACGTGAACCAGCCTTTGCAACAGTGTCAAAATCCATCGGCAGATCTAGGTGCTCCGCTGTGAGATACTGTGTGGACGCCCCCCCCGGAAGACAGGCCTTGAAGCTGCTCCCTGGCCGCATCCCGCCGCATGAGTTGTCAATGATCTCTCCAAGGGTTATCCCGAGAGGGAGTTCAAAGCATCCAGGATTTGCAACATGACCACTGACAGAGAAAAGCTTTGTTCCTGCAGCACCCGGTACTCTTGCCAGAGATTTGAACCAGTCCGGGCCATTGGCAATGATACACGGAATATTGGCCAGACTCTCCACATTATTAACCACTGTCGGCCCGCCCCATAACCCTTTGATAGCCGGGAACGGCGGCTTGGCGCGAGGATTTGGCCTTTTGCCCTCAACTGCATTTATCAAAGCAGTCTCTTCCCCGCAGATATAGCGACCGGCAGAGAGATGGAGCTCGATATCGCAGTTAAAACCACTCTCCAGGATACTCTTTCCGAGCAGTCCGGCAGACCTGGCCTCGGCAATAGCCCGGCGCAGATTTTCAGCAGCTCTCTCATACCCCCTGCGAATGAAGATAAAGGCATGGCGAACACCTATGGCGTAACAGGCCAGAATCATCCCCTCCACCAGCGAATACGGATTCGCCTCCAAAAGCACCCGATCCTTGTAGGTTCCCGGCTCCATCTCGTCGCAGTTGCAGATCAGCCAGCGAGGCCCGGGCAGGTTGCGGGGGACG
>JANNRW010000472.1:0-2085 GCA_031401815.1 Geobacteraceae bacterium
GTCCGGTGGTCCCGTAGAGCCACAGTTCGGCATCGCGGTCCCGTAGTCGGGTAAAAGCTTGAAGCAGGAGGTCCTGCCCCTTGTTTTTGTTGAGGCTGGCAGCCATGACGATACGAAGTTTTTCCCCGTTGCGGTGGCTGACGGCCAACCGGTCAGGAAACTCCATGGAATTGACAATGGTTCGTTTCACCCTGGCAGGAACACCGGCAAAATGAGCCGCACATGTTTCCGAGCAGAAAACGGTCGCATCGGCCTTCGACATGGCAATACGGAGCAGCCAGCTGATGCGACGCGGCAATTCATGCAGGTGGAACACAACCTTCAGGCCGAGCATTTTGGCAAAAAACACTGACCAGGACAACTCGAGGCTATGAATATGAATCACATCGAACTGCCTTCCCATAACAAGAAGGAGCCCATTCATCAGGAACCGTTTGGTGCGCCACAAAAATGGCGTTCGTTCTCCAAGCGTCAGCACCGTTATTCCGACGGATCGTAGCTCCTGAACGTATACGCCGTCATAAGCAAAGAGTACTGTCGGTGTCACCTCATGCCGGTTCAACGCCTTGACCAGGTGACATGCCACCGCCGGCACCCCGCTCCGTCGGGAGTCATGAAGCAGATATAGTACGTTGAGAGGCTTATGCATTAAAAAATCTCTGGCATTTTTGGAACAGCCGTTTGCGCAGGTTGTTGAGTCCAAGTAGAATAACCAACCTACCTCTGTGGTAACGCAGCATATCACCGAACCGGCCATAAGCATCATGCTTGGCACGAAAGACGTGCCTGATCCGATACTCCTCCGCAAATGCCTTGAGTAACTCCCGGGAAGAAAGGGATTCGGCATGAACCCGGAAGGTTGCTAGCACCGCAGGCAGGGGCAAGAGCGGGTAGCGGGATGCAATTCTCAGCCAGAGGTCATAGTCCATTGCATAGCGAAGCGACATTTTGAACCCACCCAACTCGGAAAACAGCTCCCGGCGAATGAAGGTCGCCGGATGACCGATGCTATTACGACGCAACAGGCTTTGAGCGGTGTAAACATCTTTGAGCCGCGTATCGTACAGCACCTGACCCGCCTCATCCACGTAGCGGAGGCAGCCCGTCAACCAACGAGCAGATGGGAATTGCTCGAACGCTTCTGCAACCTGTCTCAATGCTCCTGGAAGATAGCTGTCGTCAGAGTGTAGATGAGCGACAACGTCGCCGATTGCCAGCCCTACCCCTTTATTCATGGCATCGGCGATGCCATTGTCCGGCTCAGAAACCCAGCGGATGCGCGAGTCATGCTCGGCGTACCTCCGTATAGTCTCTTGCGTTCCGTCTGTTGACCCGCCATCGACAAAAATATACTCAAAATCAATAAAATCCTGGGAGAGAACACTTTCAATAGTCTCTGTCAGAAATTGTTGACTGTTAAACGTTATAGTAATCACAGAAAACTTGATAACGTCACCTCGGCATCACGGCACGCGCCCAAAACTGGTCTTTCCAGAATTTCGTGATATTTATGATCCTGCCCAAGATTTTCTTAGGGTTTGCTGTCTTGAAATTTACTGCATTTGCCTCGTTTATGCGTTTCAATTCCAGCATCTCCCAGCCGCTTTTCATAAAGAGTGCCGCCACTGATTTGCGAGAAAAGTAGTGAAGGTGCCCAAGAGGGCGAACCATTCTCCATTTACCCTTGAACAACTTGGCTGGCAATGAGTCATTATTGGGAAAAGAACAATATATCCTGGCATTTTCAGTTGCCAATGATTTTAGTTTTATCAACATATCTACCGGACTCTCCAAATGCTCCAGAACATCCGAAAGCACAAAGGAGTCATAAGCATCATAGGGAAGAGTCTCAATATCTGGAAAAATTGACTGAGATGGCGCCCAGTTTCCCGGTTCAATGCCATGGCACTCAAATCCGTTGGCTTGGAGAAACCTGAGCAAGTGACCTCCGCCAACTCCAATTTCCAGACAGCGTTTTTCAGAATTTTCTTTTTCAAGCAGGTATAGCCACTCGTTAAATCCGAATAATACATCTTTCAGTTCAGCCTGCATAACGTGCTTGTAGCCTGCCGGGACAACAAACTC
>JANNRW010000473.1:0-3340 GCA_031401815.1 Geobacteraceae bacterium
CCCTCACCCCCGAGCCCTCAGCCCCGAGCCCCGAGCCCCGAGCCCCCAGCCCTCACCCCTCACCCCTCAGCCAAAAACCTCATTATCTGCTCCACACTCTCCTCTAGAGGAACCGTTATGGTATCAACCACGATTTCCGGCTTTAGTGGTGCTTCATATGGAGAGTTGATGCCGGTGAAGTTTGGTATCTCCCCGGCACGCGCCTTTTTGTAAAGCCCTTTGGGATCTCTCTGCTCGCAGGCAGCCAGCGGAGTATCCACGAAAACCTCTATGAATTCTATCTCCGGGAACATGGCGCGGACAAGATCACGCTCCGCACGGAAAGGGGAGATAAATGCGGTTATGACAATCAACCCGGCATCAGTCATCAGCTTGGCAACCTCGCCGATACGGCGGATATTCTCGATCCGGTCAGCCTCGGTGAAACCCAGGTCACGGTTAAGACCGTGGCGAATATTGTCACCATCCAGCAGCATAGTATGGCGCCCCATGCTGTTCAGCCTCGATTCCAGGGCATTGGCAATGGTTGACTTGCCGGAACCGGAGAGCCCGGTAAACCAGATCACCCGTGGAGTATGCCCCTTGATCCCCGCCCGTGCCTGCCGATCAACGGTTTCTGCTTGCCAGTGAACATTTTCCGCCCGGCGCAGCGAATGCAGAATCATCCCGCAACAGGCAGTGGCATTGGTAAGGCGATCCACCAGGATAAAGGCGCCGGTCTCCTGATTGAATTCAAAGGCATCAAACGGAATCGGTCGTGACAGATGCAGCTCTGCTTCGGCAATATCGTTCTTGTGCAGTGTATCGGCAGCAAGGCGACGGAAAGATTCCGGTTCGATCCGGTTACGCAGACGCACGATATCTGCTTTGGCCACTCCGGCGACCCCGTGGAATTCATACTGTCGCCCGGCAAAGAGCGGCGCATCCTCCATCCAGATCAGACGTACCTTGAACTGATCCGCCACCTCCGGCCTGGCCATGGCCGGTGCCAGCAGATCACCCCGGACAATATCATGCTCCCCTGTCAGGGTCATGGCTACTGCACCACCTGGGACTGCACAGTCAACTTCAGTGCCACCTGCAAGGAGCGTCGCCACCTGTAAGCGCACCCCCGAAGGGAGGGCTACAAGCTCATCGCCACAAGCAACAGATCCCGACACAACCATACCGGCATAGGCCCGGAAAGTGCCTCCCGGACCGTTTTTCAACCCTTCCGGAACGTCACTCTGCCAACTGTCGCCGCCACGCTGACCCTTTATGACATACTGCACCGGAAAACGGAGCGGTGCCGTCTCCCTCCACGACTCGGGCTGCACGGTGGCAAGCCACTGTAGCAGAGTTGGTCCGCCATACCAGGGGGTATTGGCGGAATGCTCCACCAGGTTATCCCCTTTAAGCGCCGAAACCGGGATAGAAGCCGCTATTGCAACTCTCCTGCTGAAAAGCTGCAGATCCTCAACCAGAAGGTTTATCTCCTTTTCCACCCGCAGGTAGGCAGCCTGATCCCAGTCAACCCGATCCATCTTGTTGACAACAAAAAGGATGCGACTGATCCCCATGAGGGCGCAAATCAGGGCATGCCGCCGGGTCTGGGGGAGAATCCCCTGCTGTACATCCACCAGAATAAGCGCGGCAGTACACTGGGAGGCACCGGTTGCCATATTGCGGGTGTACTGCAGATGCCCTGGTGTATCGGCAACAATAAACTTGCGCCCTGCAGCAGTAAAATATCGATAGGCAACATCTATGGTTATCCCCTGCTCCCTTTCCGCCAGCAGACCGTCCAGAAGGAGTGAATAGTCCCTGCCACTTCCGACCGAACCGATGCGCGCACTTTCTGCTTCCAGGGTCTGGATCTGGTCAATCGGAATATTTCCGGTAAGGTAGAGCAGATGACCGATCAACGTTGACTTGCCATCGTCAACACTGCCGCAAGTGAGAAATTTCAATACTTCACCACTCATCAGAAATACCCCTCCCGCTTCTTCATCTCCATGCTCCCGGCCTGATCGAAATCAATCAGTCGGCCGCATCGTTCCGAAGTATCAGCCGCTTCAAGTTCGGCAATGACCTCTGCAACCGTGGCCGCCCTGGACTCAACCCCTGCGGTAAGCGGATAGCAGCCAAGAGTGCGAAAACGGATCATCCTTGTTTCAGCCTGTTCGCCCGGCATCAGCTTCAGCCGCTCGTCATCCAGCAGCAGCAGCTGGCCGTCACGCAGCACAACTGGCCGTGGCGCAGCAAAGTAGAGTGGTACCACCGGGATACTCTCCCGCTCTATGTAACGCCAGACATCCAGTTCAGTCCAGTTTGAAAGCGGAAAAACACGGAAACTTTCGTCACGCCCCTTGCGCAGGTTAGGGATCGCCCAGATCTCCGGCCGTTGCCCCCGTGGTTCCCAGCGATGACCGACATCACGAAAGGAGAATACCCGCTCCTTGGCGCGGCTCTTCTCTTCGTCCCGCCTTGCGCCGCCAAAAACCATGTCAAAGCGGAACATATCCAGCGCCATGCGCAGTGCCCCGGTTTTCATAATATCAGTATAGACCTTGCTGCCGTGGGTAAAGGGGGATACCCCCTGAGCCACCCCTTCCATATTAGTATAGGTAACCAACTCCAGCCCGAGCTGGGCAACAGTCTCGTCCCGGAAGGCAATCATCTCCCTGAACTTCCAGGTTGTATCCACATGCACCAGCGGCAGGGGCGGCTTCATGGGGTAGAACGCCTTAAGCGCCAGATGCAGCATCACCGAAGAGTCTTTGCCAATGGAGTAGAGCATGGCCGGTCGCTCAGCCTGTGCTACCGCCTCGCGAATGATTCGGATTGATTCGTTTTCAAGTCTGTCAAGTACGTCCATATATCTCCGTTCGGGGCTCAGGGCTCAGGGTTCGGGGCTCAGGGTTAGGGGCTCAGGGTTCGGGGCTCAGGGTTCGGGGTTCAGGGCTCAGGGTTAGGGGCTCAGGGTTAGGGGTTCGGGGCTTTAAGGGAATTGATCAAACCTGCTATTTTTCTGGCCAATACATCTGCTTGCCCGGAAAGAGCACCCATTATGTCAGCATCTATCCAACCCCGCCGTTGCATAATTGTCAACAATGTAATGGTTTCATACAAAGAGCCGCGAGCTATATACAGAAAGTGGACAAACTCTTTCTTTGAATAGCGCCCTTTCCCTTCAGCTATATTCATGGCAACTGATGTTGACGCCGCCTCGAGTTGCTCAATCAACCGATAGTGCTGCCGCGATGTATTCATGTTTTCTGTAGCAGAAATAACTGCATCTGCAAATTCAACCGCTAGTTGCCAAACATCCAGCTTCTGAAAAGCAAACTCCATAGCACCC
>JANNRW010000474.1:0-2159 GCA_031401815.1 Geobacteraceae bacterium
CAAAATAGCAGATCCCCTTCCGGCTGACATATCACCGGATGCACCGCTGATCGGCCCTGATTCTCCATTTGGACTCGATTCGCTCGACGCAGTCGAAATAGTCGTGGCAGTGCAGAAAAAATTCAATGTCAGAATAGAGAGCCAGGAATCAAGTCGCCAGGTACTACAGTCGCTCAAGACCCTGGCTGATTATATCCGCAGAAACCGGGCATAAACTGACCCTTAAACTGCTACATCATATTCAATACTGTAATTGTCTGCTTTATAAGTAATTTACATTTCAACCTTAACCTCAACCTTAACCTAAACCTTAACCTAAACCTGCATTTTGCTAAATTGACCTGCACCTGTTTACCGGCTCGATTTTTCTGATACTATTATTTCAGCATGAAAACTTAATTCTGGAGGTCACCATGAAACGCTTAGTACATTTTTTTTCTATCATTACCCTGCTCTTGTTACTCGCATACACTGCGCTTGCAGCCGATACAAAGGTTGATACAAAACCGCCAGGTTCCCTATCCACTGATCACGGAACCTGGAAGGAAAAACGTCTGGTCACCAAGATTGATGCTGACGGAGTGCAGCGTGCAGAGATGGTCGGCGGTGATTATTATTATGATCCCAACTATATTGTGGTGAAGATCAACGTTCCGGTAGAGCTTAAGGTAAAAAAAGCCGCAGGCTATATCCCTCACAACCTGATTGCCAAGGCACCGGAGGCCGGGATTGATTTCAACATCGACCTGAAAGGGGATCCCCTGATCATAAAGTTTACGCCGAAAAAAGTCGGCAAGTACCCGATTTACTGCGATAAGAGTCTGCTCTTTTTCAAAAACCACAGAGAAAGGGGGATGGAAGGTCTGATAGAGGTAATTGAATAGGTATAGGGGGAGAAGATGGAATTTCCGCTGATAAGCAGGGAGATGATCGCTATCCTGAAACTAGTTCACGGGATGTTCAATCTGACCGTGGTGATGCTGTTTTTTTATCATGCACGCAACGGGCTACTGATCAGGCGGGCGAGAAAAAACAGCGCCCCCCTGCCCCTCCAGGCAATAAAACATCACCGGAAAATGGGGCCGACTCTGGCGCTGCTCGGAGCAGGCGGCTTTTCAGCAGGACTCCTTCTGGTTCTGGTTGATACCGGTAACCCACTCCTCTACCCGGCTCACCTATTAGCAGGGGTTGCCATTGTCACCCTGCTCTTCTTCACCTGGCGCGTTTCACTGAAAATTACCGGACAAACTTCAAAAGAGCGGGAACTTCATTTCCGTCTGGGGCTCGCCATCCTTGCACTCTATCTGGTAAATGTTCTCCTCGGCATCGGAGTACTGCTATGACACACTTCCAACCCTGCCTCAATATAGCCCGTGCAGTGCCCCTCCGGGGGCTGCAAGAGCTTCGACCTTTCGGACTATTGCCGGATCTTCTTCAAGTGACGGTGCGTGATGAGGCTTGCTTCGCGCATCTATGACAACTGATCCGCTGCATCCCCAGTGCTTGTTCACGATCTTGCCTCCAATACCGTAAATATCATCAGCCGGATTTGATCTGGTAAAAATTGTCCAGAGAAGGTTGTTCAGGTTACGCGCGACAAAATCGCTGTCATCTACGACTATCAGCAGCGGCAGACCTTCAGGAAGCCCGCCACCTGATTCCAGATAGCGACAAAGAGCCTCCATGGCTCCAGCAGCCTCACCCCTCTCACCACAACAACTTGAACCGGAAACTGCCAGCAGACCAGGGAGGCAGATCCGTGGATCGCTGAAACCGTCAGGAAGCTGCAACTTCTCCGGTATTGAGCTTATGAGAGTCCGCCTGGGCGCACCGGCAGCCGCTATCACGACCCTGGATCCCCTGTTCAGGCTGCTCCCGGAGTAATCCAGCGTATCCATGGTAGTGCTGGTCTGAAAGTGCAGATCGCGCCGCCAGTCAACCCGTTCAAGAGTGAAGTGGATAAAAGCTGCAATATCATGAATATCCGGTGGAGCATCCTCCTTTGCAACGATGAGCAGATACTTGGCCAGAGAGAGCTGCCCATGACCAAGAATCGCGTTTGCCTGGGTCAGGAGTTCCATAGGTTCGCGCTCTGCAAGATATGGGAGGTATCGCTCACTCCCGATGGCCAGAAGAAGTGGATGCACCCCTGCGGCATC
>JANNRW010000475.1:0-30542 GCA_031401815.1 Geobacteraceae bacterium
GCTTAATGGCAGCGTCACCCACCCCTCAATCCCCACCCGTCAAGGGAGGGGAGGCTAAATGCAAAAACCTAATCGGACACTTCTGTTATAAAAGCGGTTAAAAGCATTTTCACCTTTTGTGTTTTGCTGAAAATATAAAAAAGCTCTGTGATTTCCTCTGTGTCCCTGTGTCTCTGTGGCGCAACTGCCGTTTTTAGATTGATTTATTCCCGGAACTGCAGCTGATAAAGCCTGCTGTAAAGACCACTTGAAGCCATGAGTTGATCGTGGCTCCCCTCCTCCATCTTCTCGCCACGGTAAATTACAACGATCCGGTCGGCGTCCCGGATGGTGGAGAGACGATGGGCAACAACAAGAGTTGTTCTGCCTGCCATCAGCTGTTTGAGCCCTTCCTGGATGAGTCTCTCGGACTCGGTGTCAACGCTGGCGGTCGCTTCATCCAGCACCAGAATCTCCGGATCAAAGGCAACAGCTCTTGCAAAAGAGATCAACTGTCTCTCTCCTGCCGAAAAGTTGTTCCCCCGCTCCCTGACCTCTTCCTGATAACCTTTTGCCAGTTTCCCGATAAAGCGGTCTGCCCCTACTGTGGCTGCTGCCGACTTTACCCGCAACCTTGCCCTCTCATCCCCGAGACAGATATTCTCCTCGACAGTGCCGGTAAAGAGATAGGGATCCTGGAGAACAATCCCGATCCTTTTTCGCAGCTTCTCAAGCGGCAGGTGACGCAGATCAGTGCCATCAAGCTCTATCCCCCCCCTATTGACATCGTAAAGACGGGAGAGCAGACGAGTAACAGTTGTCTTACCACCTCCGGTCTCTCCGACCAGAGCAACCTTTTCCCCTCTGTCCAGTCTCAGGTTAAATCCTTTCAGAACATATTCATCACCCTTGTAGGCAAACCAGACATCGCGGAACTGTATGAAGGGGGGTAACCCCTTATCCTTGGCAGGCATAAGCAGTGGCGTTGAGCCTTTTGTCCCTTCCCCTTCAAGGGGAAGGTTAGGATGGGAATGGGTTTGATCCTGGCAACTGGCAATATATCCACAATCTGCCCCATCCCCTCCCCGTCCCTCTCCTTGAAGGGGAGGGGGGAAATCGGGAACATTTTTGCTTGAGTTAGCGCGAATGCCTTGAAGGGGAGGGGGCTGCTCAGGAGATGATTCCGGCAATATCTCCCGGCAGTCCAGCAGATTGAAAAGCCTTTCCAGTGCGGCCATGGCCCCCTGCATGACAGAATACTTGGCCGACAGGTCGCGAATCGGTGCAAAAAATTTCTCGATATACTGAATAAAAGCGACAAGCGCACCAAAGGTCAGCACCCCGCTCAGAATTTCTCCGGAGCCGTACCAGATCATCAGCCCGACAGCTACTGACGACAGCGCTTCTACAGCCGCATAAAGGGCTGCATCCCAGGTAATTACCGGAAGGTTGGCGTCACGGTAGGCGCTGTTCAGCCGTCGAAACTCCTCCTGCTCAAGTTTTTGCCGACTGTAGAGCTGAATCAGTGAAATACCGTTGATACTCTCATTTAAAAACGTATTGAGATTGGCGAGTCTTGCCCTGACCTGGCGGAAAGCGCCCCGCATCCTGCGGCGAAAAGTGAAGGCGACCCAGACAAGCAGCGGAAGTACGGCAAAAGTGACAAGGGATAGTTGCAGATTCATCCAGAGCATGACGCCGATAATTCCGGCAAGCAGCATGATATCGCCGATAATGGTGATAATGCCGGCAGCGAACATCTCCCCCAGCACCTCGACATCGCTGGTCAGACGGGTAACAAGACTGCCGGTCGGAGTTCTGTCGAAAAAAGAGGTGGAGAGTTTCTGTACATGAGCAAACAGCTCCAGCCGTATGTCCTGCATGACCCGTTGCCCCAGATATTGAAGGAGCCAGACTTCCAGAAAAGAGAGAAGCGATTCTCCGAGTATCAAGAGGAGAAAGTAAAGCGCAATAACCGGCAGACCGGAAAGGTCCCCCTTTACGATGTGATTGTCGATAGCCTGCTTGATCAGCCAGGGCTGAGCCAGTTTTGCCGCTGTTGTCAGGGGGAGGATACAGAGGACAAAGAAAACGACCCAGCGATAGGGGCGCAGATAGCGGGCAAAGCGCCACAAAAGTCTCCGGTCGTAGGCTTTACCGACTATTTCATCTTCATATATGCCGTGTGAGTGCATTTCAGAGCCCCTCGATTTCCCGGCGCAGCTGCTGTTCGCGGTGGAGCGCCGCATAGCGGCCATTTTGCGACAATAGCACCTGATGGTTACCCTGCTCTATGATCCGGCCGCTCTCCAGATAAATGATGTTATCACAGTCATGCAGCGCCGAAAGCCGGTGCGAGACTATGATGACTGTCCTGCTGCCGTAATAATCTGCCAGATTTACAAGAATCTCCTCTTCGGTTGCTGCATCAACAGCAGAGAGGGGATCATCCAGAATCAGGATGGCAGGGTTCTTTATTAGCGCTCTGGCAATAGAAGTTCTCTGCTTCTGCCCCCCGGAAAGAGTAATCCCACGCTCACCGACCAGGGTTTCATACTTGTCAGGAAAGCGCTCCACATCCCCGGCAAGACCAGCCAACTGCGCAGTTGCCCTGATCTCCTCAGAATCTGCCCCTTTTTTGCCAAAAGCGATATTGGCTGCCAGACTCCTTGAAAAGAGAAAACTCTCCTGCGGAACAAAACCTATGGCACCCCTTAACTGCTCCAGCGGGATATGATTTATCTCTTTACCGTCAATGGCAATGGTTCCGTCCGGCACCGGATAGAGCCGCGCCAGAAGCTTTACCAGTGTCGATTTGCCGGAACCGATGGGGCCTGCTATCCCGAGACGTGATCCGGCCGGAATCGTAAGGGAGATATTCTGTAGCAGATATCTGGCTCCCCCCTCTGGCAAAGGGGAACTGAGAGGGATTTGCTCCGGAGGCTGCAATGAAATCCCACCCACCCACCCCTTTTCAGAGGGGGGAGAATCGTCATGGTAGCTGAAACAGAGGTTATGCAGTTGAATCTCTCCCTCTACTTTCTCCATAAAAACCGGATTCTCCGGCTCCCGCACCTGCGCTTTGGCCTCCAGGATCTCATTCAGGCGAGACATGGAAGCAGCCCCCCGCTGAATGAGGTTCAGTATCCAGCCAAGAATTATTGTTGGCCAGATGAGGATGGTCAGATAACCGTTGAAGGCAACAAACTCCCCGAGAGTCAACGCCCCCTCCACCACCTGCTGCCCCCCCATGAGAAGCACTATCAGGGTGCCGGTAGCGCCGGTTGCGGCCATGACCGGAATCATGAACCCCCGCAACCGGGCCACCCCCATATTGCTGGCCATATACCGGCCACTTGCCTCTGCAAATGAGCTTATGGCAGCAGCTTCCCGGCAGTACGCCTTGATGACGGCAGCAGCAGAGACATTCTCCTCCACTGCGCTCGTGAGGCTGGAAAGCTCTTCCTGTGCTCGCCTGGAGCGTTGGAACATGGCGGCGCTAAGTTTTTTGACCACAAAAATCATGACCGGAAACGGTAATATGGCGAAAAGAGTCAACAACAGGCTTAACTTGACCATGAGCGCCAGCCCGGCAATGTAGATGAGGGTTGCATTTATGACATTGAGAATGCCAAAGCCAAGCAGCATTCTGACATTTGTCAGGTCATTGGCGAAACGGGACATCAGGTCGCCGGTTCGCTCATTGTTGAAATAGTGGAGATCGAGTGTCAGCAGGTGCGCATAAAGGTCGTCGCGGATCCGGTATTCAATCTGCCTTGCTGTATGAAGGAGAGTGGTGCGGGAAAAAATTCTTATTGTGCCGTGCAAAAGTGCTGCAAAGATGATTGCAACGCCGTAAAAGGCTGGAGAGTGGCCGGCTGATGCCGGAGTCTGGATGCTCTCAATTGCCAGCTTCAGCAGCCAGGGGATAAGAAGCGCAAAAGCATTGGTGCCGGCCAGGAAGAGAGCACCGAGAAGATAGCTTCTGCGGTTTTCGCGAAGATAGCGTATGAGGAGGTAAAAATCTTTAATGACGTGACCTATGGATCTTTATTGGTTGCCGGATTTGAGATATTCGTGTTTGCTATCAAGCAACTAACACAACATTCAATCCGACCTGTTCGGCGCTCTCTGCCTGCTTCCTGTCCGCAGTGACGAAAGGGGTCGCAAGAGTGGTCATATTCTGAAATTGGACTGCTGCTGCGATATGCAGGGCATCAAGCGTTCCCGCAGAGGTTTCAAGAACAATCTTCTCGGCTCTGGAAAGGCTCATGTTGTCAAGCGGCATGGTGTTGATACTGGCTATATCTGCAATAACCTGTCTGATAATCCGGTTAAAATGAGCCTTGGAAAGCTCGCGGTTTGAAAATCTGCGCTTTAGGGCTGACAGCGACTCTGTAAGAATAATCGAAGATGATACGATCTGAAACGCTGAAGCCAGTTCAACCGCTTGGGCAGAACCGGCCTCAGAAATGTAAAGTTTGAGCCAGATACTGGTGTCAAAGTAGATGTATGGCTTCATATATCTCGATCCCGGCGTAATTCGGCAATAGTGTCCGATATCATGCCCCCTTTGCAGATAACCGGTTTCGGCAGCGAAAACGGTTTTTTCGCAAGAGAGATCAGGCCGGAATCGCCAAGCTCCGCAAGTTTTTCCTCAATACCGGACGAAGCGGAAGTCAGCGGTTTTATCATAGCCACCGGCATGCCGCGGTCCGTAAGGATAATCTCGGCACCGTTGCGAACCTTTCTTATATAACTGGCAAAGTGCATATTTGCCTCACGCATTCCGACGGTTTCCATGTTAATGCCTCCTGTAGTAATGTCACTACATAATAGCGGATCAGCAGTACATTGTCCAAGCAAAAACTATCCGACCATAAACCACGCAAGCAGGTCGCAATATTCCGACTGATACTGCTCTTCTACCTTGCAGCTGCTCTTAAGTTTGCACATAGCGCTCTTGTCGAGCCGTCACTGTGACAAAGGGTGAATTCTATTATTTGCTTTTTAAAGGTTGCTTCTTTTTTGGTGGTGCTTCCGGTTTCGTGATTGGCTTAGGGAAATGTTCGAGGGCGTCTGCCAGGGTATCAAGCAGTTGAATGGTGCTTTCCTTGGTCATCATGGTTTAACGAAATTCTGCCGTCCCTCGTCTCCTTAAAGGCTTCAACTGAGCGCTTGTAGAAGAATTTCTTGCCATCTATGGTTGTGGAATAGATGAAGCCTCTTTTGATTCTTGGATGCTTGCTGAATGCCTGTTTGGTAATGTCGAGCAGTTCCGCCGCCTGGTTGAGTGATATGAAATCGCAGACAGGCAGATTGCTAATCACATGCTGCTCTTTGTCCCGGACATATTGTGAGACTTTGTTCGCCTCATCCAGTGAGAGCGACGAATTGCCGCACTTTGAGCATGTATACTGCTCAATATCAGGAACAGTGACGGTTCCGAGCGCCTTGCTCTTGAAGGGTAAACTCGTTTTCACCTTTGTTATCTTGCCGTCGCAATATTCACATTTAGTCTTCTGGCCATGGCGTAATTCCGTCATTAACCTATCTCATGCTTTAATTGAGCATGGTCTTTCCATGTCTTGTTAGTCATTTTTATCTGTAATGCGGAAGCGTAATCTTCCTTGTCTTCCGCAAGCTCTTTCAGGCGCTTGTACTCTTCATAATCAAGAACAACTGCAACGGGCTTTCTTCCTTCACGGACAATTTGCGTTTTAATCATTGTATGCCTCCTGCCTGTGCTTGATTTCATTACCTCAAAAAGAGCACTTTCAGCATTAATTATACCGCAGGTTGACAGTTGTCAACATAACAATGATTAATTTTATCTGTCATCATGGTTTGATATAGGCATTCAGGCCGATAGTAACCGGTTTACCGTCTACCATAGCATCTGTCACGGCGTTGCCTCTGGTGCTGGCAACAACGAGTGTCTTGCCGGAGGCTGATGGAGTCGGCTTCTCCAGGTCTATTTCGATGCAGAGTTTGTTGTCCCGGATTTCAACTTTCATTGCCATAATGATACTCCCTCGCCTATTGATAGATTTTGGTGAAGTACAGGCATACTTTACTCCTTAATCACACCATATTCTTTGCGGTCGTAAAAAACCATTGCAATACGCAGGTATAATTGCATGCTAAACTTCAAGCCGAAAGGCTGGTGGCCCTTTACCTAAGGTTTAGGATCGTGCCAGTGCCTCAGTCGCCGTTAAGACTGGGGATTTTTTTGTTTCCAGAAGCAAAGCATCCTTCCGCCGTTTCTTCATCCGGTTGCGGCTGTCCTTGCGCCGTTATTGCCGTGCTTCCATCCAGTCGATCAGCTTCTGCCGCAGCAACTCCTTTGATGGAAGGTAGAGTGAGTATTCACGGGCATGGATATTGGCATCCGGCGGCAGGGTAAGCTCGACAATGGCATCTTTTTTTCGTTTACAAAGCAGTATACCGATAGTGGCGTTTTCATCGGGAGTTTTTACAAAGCGGTCAAAATAGTTCACATACATCTGCATCTGCCCAAGATCTTGATGCTTGAGTTTATCGAGTTTGATGTCAATCAGCACGTAACAGCGCAGTAAACGGTTGTAGAAAACAAGATCCACAAAGAAGTGCTCCTCGTCAAAAGTAAAGCGTTTCTGCCTCGCCTCAAACAGAAACCCCTTCCCGAGTTCGAGCAGGAACTGTTCAAGCTGGTCTATGATGGCGGTTTCCATATCGGATTCGGTGTAGCCCGTCTTTTCATCAAGTCCGAGAAATTCGAGGACGTAAGGCTCTTTAAGTACGTCTGCCGGTTTGGTTATGATTTGGCCTTCGTTGGCGAGTTGTCGGATTTCATTCTTGTCTTTGCTGAGAGCGAGACGTTCGTAGAGGCAGGAGGAAACCTGACGCTTCAACTCCGGCAGCGACCAACCTTCATTTGCTGCCTCGATTTCGTAGAAACTGCGCTCTTCCGGATTCTTTATTGTAAGCAACAGAACGTAGTGAGACCAACTGAGAGTAAATGGTGATTGTTCAGACTGCCCAGAAAGTGCCGGTGAAATATTGACCGGAAGCAACTGGTCTGTTCTGGTCTGCGTCACAGCGGAGGAAAGCAATTTAACAGAAGGCTTCTGTTGAATTCGTGATTGATTCTCGATGAAAAACTTCCTCATAAGCTGAAGGTTGCTTACTGAAAACCCTTTGCCGAACTCTTCAGTGAGTCGTGCTGAAATCTCTTTTAACAGCTCTTTTCCATATTCCGCCCGTTTTTCCCCCTTCTGCTCATGCTCAACAATGCGCCGTCCAATATCGAAGTTGGTCATTACCTGGAGAGTATTGGCCGTTGTGGCTACAGAGTGGCGTGCAGAGTGGATGAGGCGGCGAAGTTCGGAGACGAGTGGCGCAAGATCATTTACAATCGTGGCGTTTTTTTTCATGCTTTCCCCTCCACCACGGCAATTTCCTCATCCGTCAGGTTGTAGAGGGCATAGACAAGGCGGTTTATTTCGGCTTCAAGGGCGGGGATGCCTCCCCCCTCCCGACCTCCCCCCGCTGGGTGGAGGGGTTTCGTCCCCTCCCCAGGAGGGGGAGGGTTAGGGAGGGGGGGTTTCTTCGCTGCCAGAATCTGCTCCACCAGTACTACAATCGGTGACTGTTTTTCAGGGAGGACGATGGGGATGGGGAGTTGTTCGACATGCAGCTTTTTTACTTCCGCCATAGCCTCGCCTTTTTCAGGATTCATGAAAGAGTAAACAAAGTCCATGACTTTAGAATTCAAGAGGCCAAGAAGAAATTTCAGTGAATAGTTCTCTGTTTTTGGAAGGAGAATGTGAAGATTGTTCCGAGCAACGAAGCCGCTACTTACCAATGTTGCTATTATAGAATCGCCAGTTTGCCGCACCATTATTTTCTGTGGAGCCTTAAATATCGCTGCGTCACGGGGGGCAGCAAGCCAAGGCCCGTATTGTATCCAGTAGTTGTTGTCCCAGAGAATCTTGTACCTATGAATAAGGCTGCCTCGCAAAAGTGGTGTCCACGTTTTGTTCGGTGCGCTCCCTTCAAGGACAAAGGGCTTTTCTTTCATGGTTTGCTCCGTTTGGGGCGGGTTACCTTTGCCTTTTTCAAACGGTTTAACTCCATTGAAAACACTACAGATAGTGGAAAGTTGGCGTGTCGAAGACACAATTTTTTTGTAAAGTTCTTGTGAACGAGAATTGGCAACTATATTGATCGGATCTCCATTTTGAGGGATATCATTCCAGTCAAGTTCATGACTTAATAGAATTTTTCTATCATCATTTGTAAAGATTAGGACAGATTGCGCCTTTGTTGAACGTTTCCCAGGCTTTTCAAAAACAATTACCATTGTGTCAACCACAGCATCGAAAACATTATTGTTTAAATGCAATATATTCAGCCAGTTATAGCTATTCGACAGATACTTGCGGAATTTTATGTAGGTTACAGATTGAAGCCATGTGTTGGGCAAGATAAACGAAACAACCCCACGTTCCAATAACAAGCCAAAGGCGCGCTCAGTGAATAACAAATAACTGTCAAGCTGGTAGTCCTGATGCAGATATTGTTTGAGGAACAGCTTTTTCTCTTCCTTTGAAAACTTTGCACCATAGGGTGGATTACCGATAACCACATCAAAACCGCCCTTTTTCTTGAACACATCAGCGAAGTACAGCTGCCAAGGGAAAAAGTTGCGCGGCTTCTCACCATGTGTAAAGTACTTCAACTCTTTCTCAACAGCGACATAATCAAAGTCATACTTCTTGTCGAGCTTTGCCTTTTCCGCTTTCAAGTAATCTTCCCGTGTCTTCTCATTCGGAATTGCAAGCGTCATTTCATTTATCTTTTTCAACTCAGTAAAATAGGGTGCCTTTTTCTGGCGGATGTAAGTGTCAAAGATATTTACGATGTCATTCTCAACCTCTTCCCGCAGCTTCTCCTTCTGTTTAGGGCGTGACTCCCGCAGGTAATCAGCTTGCTTCTCCCACAAGTCTTCAATCAGGCTTACGACCTTACTGTTCTCACAGAACAGGTGCCCGCTGTCATCAGCGGTATCCTGCTCTTTAAGGTTCAGGGTAAAGCCGTGGAAATCTTCTATCAGGCTGTTCCCCTGCATCAGCTTATAATCCAGATTCGGCAGTGGCTGAATACCGAAGTTGTGCTTTGATTTATCCACGGAGAAATCAACCAGCAGTGAAATGAAAAAGCGCAGCTTGCTGACCTGAATGGCTATCGGCTGGATGTCAACGCCATAGATGCAGTTTTGGATAATGCCCAATTTACGGATATAATCAGCACTGTTTTCAGCCAGAATCTTCTCTGTTTCTTTACGGATTTCTAGGGGGGTGCGCTTGATAAGCGCCTGCTTCCACCTCTCATTTTTTGGGTCGAGCTTTTCAAGAACACGCACCATTTTTTGCAGAATACCCATTGGAAACGCGCCTGAACCGCAAGCAGGATCAAGAATCTTAGCATCTTCAAGGGCAGCAATTATCTGCTGGCGCTGCTTTTCGGTCAGTTCCGGGAGATCGTCGCCATAGTCCAGAACCTGGTCAAGCATGATTTTGGTATTCTCGTCGTCACCGAGTGTCGTCGCAAGATATGCCTTGAGCGATTCATCCACCATATAGTTGACAATTTCACGCGGCGTATAGAATGAGCCGGTCTGCTTGCGGGCGGTTGTCTGGGTTTCGGGGTTGTAGCTGGCAAGCAGGTTTTCAAAGACACGGCCCAACAGCTCCGGGTCAAGGGCTATTTCCTCTTCCACCGGCGTGTTCTCTGCAATGGTGAACTTGTAGCTGTTGAGGATGTCGATAATACCGCGAACAGGGACTTCTTTCTTTTTCTTGTCGTCGTAGATTCCACTCAGGTCAACAACATCGGAACCAAAAAAGAGTTTATCAGGAACCGTAAGGCGGGCAGCGTTTTTCGGGTTGTCAGAATAGCAATCTATCCGAACCACTTTACCATTTTCATCAGGGTGGTCGAGGCAGTCGAAAAGTCCGCCGTTGAGGAAAGGTATTTCACCAAAGAGTGCTTGAAAGCTGTTTGCCTTCTTGAACAATTCAGCATACCGGTAAAGACGGTGGTTCATATAGTCGTAATTCTTGCCTTGAAAACGCTTTTCATCCCGAAACTCCCGTTCGTCCATCGGGACATTCAAGGTCGCAAAAAAGAGGTTTTGCAGAATTGCCCGATAATAGGCGCTTCCGGTTTTATCCTTACGATAGTCGAGCAGCTTGTCCATTTCTTTTTTGTCAAACAGTTCATCAGGCACCAGTCCTTTTTCCTTCAGGAACCACACAAAAATCAGGCGAGTGATAAGCCGGATAGAATTTTCAGCGGTGCGTACTACTTCGTTCTTCTCGCTATCATCAGGAAAGCTAATCTCTGAAAGTGCCCAGAAATACCAGTTTGAAAGCTCCTGATAAAATGACTTATTGAGAATGCTGACACTGAAAACTTCCTGCCAGTATTTGTAAAGTCCGGCAAAAGTGGTGACCGCTTTGCCGCCAGTGCGAGGTATGGCAAGTGACTGAAGTATTTTCAGGTGTCCGGTATGTGGGGTATTAAACGCAATATCCTTGAGCAATGAAACCTTGCCGGGTCTTTCGCCTTCGCCACGCCATGCCTGTTTGTATGCCAGTCGCTCACAGTTGGCAAAGGCGATGGACTCGCCATACTTGAAGATAACCACCACCGGGTAATAGCTGAACTGGCGGTTAAAGGCACGGGTGATCTCGGCAAGCTGGCCGCGTGAAGGTGTCCGGCCAGCCTTGAGGATTACGCCGAACAGAAGCATGCAATCGTAATCTTTGGTTTTGATGTCTTTGGCAGCGGCGGTGTATTTGATCTCTCGCTGCTTTGTGAACGCATCTTCCAAAACCATACCGACAAAATAAACATCATCCATCAGTTTGTGCGCAGGATTATTGGCGTTGTAGGTGTCGGAAAGGATTGAATCAGCGGAGTCCGGCGCTTCAGTCACCGGATTGATCGGAATATGGAGGTCGCTGAAAAACTGCTTGAGGGAGTTGTAGAAATTATTCTGGGAAAAATAACTCAGGTTCATAGAGTTGAACGCTCCTGTGGGTGCATTATATTAAACGTCAGCCAACCAGAAACCATGCCAGCAGGTCGCAATTTTCCGGCTGATACTGCTCTTCTACTGTGCCGCTGTTCTTGATCTTGTTCACCGCGATCTTGTCGCCGGATTTGAGCTTGTTGAGCACATCCTTTGCCGATTGTCCCATCTTGACTTTCTGCTCACCATCTTCGCCGGTTTCAACCTCACCGGCCTGCCGGGAAAGCCACGTCTTCAGCGCATCAACAAACGGCTGCAAGGCTGTCGCCTCGCCACGGTCAACCGCTTCCGGGACAACGCGCTCTTTATTCTTGTGCCGGGCGATAGCGTCCAGAACTTCTTTCTGGTTAAGCAGAACAGCAACGCCTTCATAGTCAACATACATCAGATCATGGCGCTTGTAGGTGTGCTCCCGCTGGCCGGAGATACGGGCGGGATAGCCAAGCAGGGCAATAATGCCGTCCTTCTGGCACACTTCGGGCTCTCGTTCAAAACCGGTATAGACCGCACGGGGCATCTTTTCATACTTCTCTTTGGCAGCCTGTAGTTCAAGCGCCAAATCCTGCCGAAAGATTTCCAGCGACAGATCATTAAAGCCAAGCCCCTGGTCGCTGGTTTCGATGTCGTCCCAGGTGGTCTGCATCTGCTCCAGCATCCGGGCTTTCTGCTTTTGCTCCAGCTTGTCATCATCGGT
Organism: Geobacteraceae bacterium; assembly: GCA_031401815.1. Classification (GTDB taxonomy): domain Bacteria; phylum Desulfobacterota; class Desulfuromonadia; order Geobacterales; family DSM-12255; genus JANNRW01. Next base: position 11,754 of record JANNRW010000475.1, read on the forward strand.
ACGGGCTTTCAGATTGTCGGTAAAATCCTTGTTGACCTCCGACCCGGCTAGCAGCATCTGGGTCATCCGGTCTTCAATCCGTGATTGCAGCTCAAGATATTTGTTGATGTTATCAGACGGCCAAAAGTTGACGCCAAAGATTATGCTGTTTGGTGAACCGAGGCGGTCAACACGCCCCATGCGCTGGATAACGCGGACAGGGTTCCAGTGAATGTCGTAATTAACGACAAAATCGCAATCCTGCAAGTTCTGGCCTTCGCTGAGACAATCCGTGGCAACAAGAATGTCAATGGGGTGTTCAAGTTGATCTTTTATGTGGCTGTGCTTGTGATCCTTTTCTATCCATACTTTCCATTCATTGAACTGTTCCAACGGAGTCAGGCTCTCGCTCCCTTTGAAGCCCTTCCATTCCTTCTCCTTAAACAATTTGGTGTAGGGAGTAAATCGTTCAAGTATACCTTCAAATTGGTGTGTCTCATGTTTGTGGTCGCTGGTGTGCCAGTCACTGCCTGAGACAAAACCAATCCGGTCAAAGCCGCGAGCCTTGAGCTGTTCGTACAGATATAAAGCTGTGTCGCGATAGACCGTGAAGACAAGCACCTTCTGGTTATCGTTATTCTCACCGCTCTTTCGCTTCTGGCGGATTTTCTCAATCAATACCTGTAGCTTGTCATCGCGGCTTTTCAGGTTGTTTTTTCTGGTAGTCTCTTTTTCAATATCACTGGCAAAGCGTTCCAGATTATTTTTCAGGGTATCAAGGCTGTCAATGTCAGCTTTCAGGTCTTTCTTGAACAGCTCCAGCTTTCCGGCCTTATCAATGTCCGACAACCTGATCTTGCGCTTTTTACCGAGTGTGAACTCATCAAGCGGATTTTCCTCTTCATCCTCACCGAACATATCGAGCTGTTCATCACCCAAATCAACATCTTTTTTTGTACTCTGATACTCACTGATTCTGGCAAGAGCATTTATGTGGTGTGCGTGGATTTTTTCAATGGTGGACTTGAACGCAGCCCATGAAGATTCCAGACGCTTGACCATCAGGATATACATCATCTTGACGAGAAAGAAGTCACGCTGCTGTTCGTCTTCAGTTGCTTTCACGTCCCCTTCGGCGGGCATGTACAGAGATGGCGCATAACCGGACAGTTTGGGCGGGAAATGGTTGAGCAACTCCTCAAATGTCTCAAATGAGCCAATCTGCTTTGGGGTAACAAAGACATTATCCGGTTTTGCCTTGTCGGGAAAGGTCAGATTGGCAGCCTGACCGGCAATCATGCGGCGGGTACGAGCGACTGTCAGTGCATCAGTCAACCGGAAAAAGTTGTCCGGCAACTTCTTGATGAAGCTGCTGATGGTGCGATGGTCTTCTTGACGCCACTCTTTGAATCCTTGTGTCGCTTTACGGAAGATGTAGTCAATGTTTTTGATGCCGAGGGTCTCGTCAAACCCTTGCGGGTCGTTCTTGACCATCAGCTTGAACTGATTGCGAATGTCCTGAAGAGTGTTGTTTATCGGGGTTGCCGAGAGCATCAGCACCTTGACGGTATCGTTTGGCTTGAGGAACTGTTCGACAAGGAACTTGTAGCGCTCTGATTTATCATTGCGCAGGTTATGGCTTTCATCAATCACCAGCAGCTTGGGACGGTCGGACTGAAAGTAGTCCCGTATCTTCAAGCCATCCTGATGGTTCTGGAGCCGAGTATCCTGCAAGTCAGTATGGAAGCGGATTGTATAATCGAAACGATCATCTTCAAAACGGGAAGCCTGTTTGACCAGATATTTACGCCAGTTCTGCTCCAACTTTTTCGGACAGAGCAGAATGATTTCATGCCCCTCCATCTGGAAGAACTTCATTACCGCCAGCGCAGACCATGTTTTGCCAAGACCTACCGCATCGGCCAGGATTGCGCCATTGTATTTCTGAAGCATGCGGATAAGGCTGAGAACACCCTTCTGCTGGAACTCGTATAGTGCATTATAGACAACGGTATTTTCAAGCCTACCCATTTTACGATTAAGCTCAGGGTTATTGATGTCGGCTATTATCTGGTCGCCAAAAAGCTCAAACAGCACCTTGTAATAAACATCGCGGGGAGTGTACTTTTTGAAGAGTGTTGCTATTTCGGCAAGCAGATACTCTTTGAAGTCAACCTTCTTTCCGTCTACGGTTTTATAAGCATGTGCCTGGGGACGGTTCCAAAGCTGCTCGAACCATGTTTTCAATTCGGCGTAATCAGAATCAGTCCCCTGGGCTACCGTATTAAGTTCGACATTGCAAGTCGGCTTCAACCCCAGGCCTGCCTCGGTAAGATTCGAACTGCCCGTAATGAAATAGTGTTCAGGGTGCCTGCCGGTCGCACATTCAAAGATGTATGCCTTGGCGTGGCAGAAATTCGGTTCGAGTGTCTTGATTTCAACTTTCGCCTGTTCGAGAAATGATGATGCCCGCTGCGCATCGGCAGAGAGCTTGAAGGCTGCTTCAAGGGTGATGTTGTCATTCAGCAGGTCAAGGGTCCGGTCCCGTTCGCCTTCGTGCTGCACCATGTCACCCAGGATGAAACGATAATGCTTGACCCGGTCATTTACCATCTCATCCAGATAAGAAAGGCCACCGACCGAAAAATATCCGGTGACAATATCCAGTTTTCCGCTCTTGGTCCATTCCGCCAGCCATTGACCGGCAGAACGCTCCCTGGTTTCGTTGTCGAGTATCATGGTTATTCTCCAATCATTCGGACTTCCAGAAATTACAACAGAATAATAAGATAAGAATTGTGTTGATATAGCAGGAAAACGGATGGAATGACAAGGAGTTCATTCTTCATTAACGAAGTATTTACTACAGGTTGTCAAAGATGGGAGTTATCTCAACATCCTAGATGATACCGTAAGGGAACCGGGAGAAAACCCCTCCATCGGCATCATCCTCTGTGCCGACAAAAGCCGGGTGGAGGTGGAGTATGCCCTGCGCGGCATCAACAAGCCGGTCGGCGTAGCCGAGTACACCCTGACCCACGACCTGCCAACGGAGCTGACCGGCAAGCTGCCGGACGCTGGACAGATAGAGGCGAAGATTATGCGGGAGCTTATGAATGCCGATGATGGGCGGGAAGAGGTGGTGGAGGTTTGAGCGGGCACTTTTTGCTGTTATTGCTTGTAGTTCTGAGCTGTGATAGTATCTTGCTTGAAAGGAGCTGACCATGAACGAGATATTTTTTCTGGTGGAAGATTCAGCTGAAGGTGGTTACACAGCCAACGCTCTTGGAGAGTCGATCTTCACTGAAGCGGAAACGTTGGAAGAACTGCATGAAAATGTTCGCGATGCCGTCCTCTGTCATTTTGACGAAGGCAAGGCACCGAAGATGATCCGGCTACACTTTGTGCATGAGCAAGTTCTGGCAGTATGAAGCTGCCCCGCGACATTACTGGCCTCGAATTGGCAAAAACTCTGGATGTTCTTGGCTACCGGATTACGCGACAGACCGGAAGCCACATTCGATTGACCACACAGCGACCGGGGGAGCATCACCTTACCATTCCCGCCCATGATCCCCTGAATATTGGCACCCTGGCCGCCATTCTCGCCGGCATCGCCGCACACCAAAAGCTGAGCCGTGACGAATTACTACAGCGGCTTTTTTCTTGAATCATCTCAATCAGGAGATCTGCGTCTGCCGGTTACTCTGTTAAATTTCCTCACAACAGCCGCCTGCATTTTTTCGACTCTGGAAGTAAGGTTAACCGTAACAAAGTATAATTTTTCTACGATAGTGCCGTTGATACGAACATAATCCGGGTACAGGTGCTTAACGTATGCCCTGCTTATGGTCACGCCCGAGCCGTAAATTACGTAGTATTGAACGGCTAGTTCAAGCAGATAGATATCCATGCTGTTTTTGCCGTTTTTCACTATGTATAGCTCCCATTTGTTACGCCTTTTGCGCATTATGTCCGCTTTTACGATTACCCCGTCATAACAGAAAACCGCTTCGAACATGACCTTTGCCGTCTGCATTGTTTCAGCAGTACGGCGAATCTGGTCATCAATGGATAACCCGTCGGAGGAGATATTTACCCCTCCTGGGAAGAGTTTCTGCGCCATTTCTCGCGTACGCTCTTCTTCGCTTATGCAAGCTTTTCCGAGGTTGTTGGAGTTGTCATCCATAAGAATTCCTCAAGGCTATTAGTGGGCTTCTCGATTGAAACGGTTAAGTGATAGAGGCTCTGCACGGGTGTACAGAGCCTCTTCAGGATATCTCTGAGTAAGTTCCCTTCGGCTCCGCTCAGGGAACGGATGTGCGCTGAGCGGAGCGATGCAGTGAGCCAGTCGAACTGTCGAAGCGCTAATCATCGATAAACTCTTCATCATCCACGTCGTCGTCATCAGCGATCTCTCCCGGCAGATACCTCTCCAGCAGGCGTGCAGGGAGTTTCCGGGCGTCCGAAAAGTCTCTTTTATATCCTACCAGCAGGAAGTTGCTTAAAGGGATCAGGGCGTAGCCGGATTCTGCCAGTTGTTCGCTGATCTCGGTTATTAAAGGCTCCTCCAGCCTTCCCACCCCTGCAATTCCCCGCAGATCTGGCCACCCCAGACGATACTTCTCGCACTCATCATCGCCGAATTTTTGATTGTAGATTTCCTTCAGAATAACTGCCACTTCCTGTGCTGTCCGTGTCATGACTCTCCTCCCTTAATGCCTTTATTGAGCGGGTTCCCGCTCTGTTGAATCCAGCATATCAGGGCTATGCGCCATAAGCTGACGCATAGCGGTAAAAAATTCAAACTGGGTGAAATGTGTGTTGATTCATTTCACATAAAAAGCAGCTTGACTGTTTATGCTTAGTGTTGTATAAATTGTACAACATTACCAACAGAGGACTACAGAAAGGGGGAATATATCATGAGTGCCCTGGAGGAGTTTGGGCGATTTTTCAAGGAGATGCGGGTTAAAGAGGGTGAGACGCTGCGGAGTTTTTGTCAGCGTAACAATCTCGATGCAGGTAACATCAGCAAGCTGGAAAGGGGGTTGATCGCACCATCAAAAACAAGGGAAAAGCTCGATGAATATGCACAGTATCTGAAAATTGAAAAAGGGAGTGATGATTGGTTCAGATTTTACGATCTGGCATCAGCCTGCTCAGGGATGATCCCACCCGACATTCTGGATGACAAGCAGCTTGCCGCAAAGCTGCCGCTACTCTTCAGAACGTTGAGAGGTCAGGATGTTCCCGACGAGAAACTGCCGGATCTGGCCGAGCTCATCCGAAGGAGTTAAGATGGCGATTCCGTTCCTGACGAATGACCAGATTCACGAAGCAGCAATGGCGTTCCTGCAAGAATACCATCCGCAAGATTCGCTGCCCGTGCCGATTGAGGAGATTATTGAATTGCAATTGGGCCTGGACATTGTCCCGACGCCTGGCTTGTTGAAAGGTTTCGAAATCGACGGTTTTCTGACCAGAGATTTTTCCAGTATCTACGTCGATGACAACATCCAGAACAACAGGCCGACACGTTACCGATTTACGCTTGCTCACGAAGTAGGGCATCTCGTCCTGCATCGAGCGCTTCTGGAGGAACAGGCAACTTTTGACGACGTGGACTCGTGGCGACAATTCGTGAGAGACTTGGGGGCGGACAAGGATAGTTACGAATATCAAGGATATGCTTTTGCAGGATATCTCTTGGTTCCGAAGCACCACTTGGCAGCAAAAGTGAAACAATGCATCCCTGAGATTGACGCTCAGATTTCAGCAGCACGAAATGCAGGGTTTCCGCGTGCCAAATATCTGGATTCTGCGGTGAACTCGCTTGCAAACAGGCTTTCCGGCGTGTTTGACGTCTCACCAGAAGTCATGCTGAGAAGGATTAAGAGCGACAAGCTAGATTCAAAGATTCCATAATAGCAAAAGCCGCCATTGGGAAGAATGGCGGCTTTTGGAGACCTGATACGGAAGGTATACGGTCCCTTGCCTAGTCGGCAACAGTCAAGTCAAAAATACCAGAACCGACAAATAGTGGCAAGCTTCAATCTCCTTCCGGAAGGAGGTAAACGAATATGTCAGTTAAGACGATCACGATTGGCAGAGATGCAAGAAACGGGCAGTTCATTGCAGTAAAAGAAGCAGAAAGACGGAAAAGCACAGCAGTTGTTGAAAAGATCAAGCGTTAATGAAAGGCTAAGAGGGGGAGCGAACGCTCCTCCTTTGTTTTCAAGCCTCGTTTATTTCTTTCTCGTAGAACTTATCCTCAACATCTCCTCAAATCGCAATCTCCACACAAATCTTGTCATAGCTGACTCGCGGTGCCCGTGGGGCGTTTGCTTGCTCGCCGGCAACTGCGCTTTTGTCCATGGTCACCAGACCAAGTTCGGCAAGATGCTTCAAGTCATCGCTGACATTTTTCACATTCCTGCCGACAAGCCGCGACAGCTGATGAATGGTATCCGGTTTTTCCCGCTTGACGACATGCAGCAGCTCAAGACGTTTTTCAGTGAGAATCTTTCTGAAGGCGTCGAGATTTTCAAAGTATATGCCACGGTGAGGCCTGGCACTGCCGCCTGCCTGATACGATTCATACGCTTCGGCAATTTCACTTACGCCTTCTTCCAGCGTTTTTATACCGATGGTAATATTTTTAGCCTTGGGACTCATGTTGGTATGATATGCCCCTATAGAATGGATTTCAACTTTTTTTTATCGATCAATTTATGAAGAACTTTCATGAATGACTTCCAAAAGCTTCACCAATGCCAGCGTTTCCTGACTGCAACCATCAAGCAGGATTTTTTTCACTATTGCCAACAGCATCGGATCACCTGACGGCTCTCCCATTGCATGATATAGATCCTTAGCTTCTTCCCTGTCGTTCTCATAATTCTTCCCCTTCACGAACGCTGGCAACACTGCATTGATTGAGTACGACCCCTGCTGTTTCCACGAGTATATATGCCGCTTCCGAAAAGGTGCCATCAGATCAATTGTGGCATGGAGTATCTTTAGAATCCGATTCTTCTTTTGGGGGAACTCACTTGCAAGCTCCTTAAGACAACTCAGTTCAAATGACTTGTTGTAAACCAGTATGCAGGGGTCTTCGGGGATATCCTTCAGCAGTTTTTCGAGGAACCCCTTGCGCGGATCTGCACTGGGCTGAGCCAGGAACTTGCGGTGGCACAGTTTCCCTCCGGCATGTTTCTGGATATGGAGGGAATACCGGAATGGCAGCTGCTGGTAAGGTTTGAGTCTGTCGTAAGGGGGAATAGCATATTGTAAGGTCTCAAAATTCAGAAAGCAGAGAGGATACCAGAGCTGCTCCAGAAACTGCCTCAGCTCAGGCTTCTTAACGATGGTCTTCTTTTCGCGGGACTCTTCCAGCAGAAGCCGCTGTTGATCTTTAAACAGTTTGCCGATATCAATTTTCGATGCTTTGTCGTCAAGCATCTTTTTCTGCCTGGCAATCTCTTTTTTGACCTTCGCCTGCTGTTCTTTCACCTCAGCAGTATAATTCTCCGTTAAAAAGCCTTTCTTCTCTACGATAGAGCCGTTAACACGGTCATAAAACGGGTACAGGTACTTAAGGCATGCCTTGCTGATGATGACGCCTGCACCGGAAATAACGTAGTATTTAACGGCAATAACATGCAGACAGAGATCATTATTGCTGTTGATCTTATTTACTTCATACAGCTCCCAACCGTTCCACCTCTTGCGCATGATGTCAGCTTTTACGATTACTCCGTCATAGCTGAAAACCGCTTCGTAGATGACCGTTGCCCTCTTCATGGCTTCAGCAGTCTGGCGAATCTGCTCATCAATGGAAAATCCGTCGAAGGGGATAGTTATCCCTCCGGGGAAGAGTTTCTGCGCCATTTCTAGCGCACGCTGCTCTTCGTTTGTGCAAGATTTTCCAAGGTTTTTGGAGGTATCTTCCATAAGGATTCCTCAAGGCAGTTAAAGGGATTCTCGATTGAAAAGGTTAAGTGATAAAGGCTCTGCACGGGTGTACAGAGCCTTTCCAGGGTAGTTCCTTCGACTCCGCTCAGGGAACGGATGTGCGCTGAGCGGAGCGATGCGGTGAGCCCGTCGAACTGTAGAAGCGCTAATCATCGTTAAACTCTTCATCATCCACGTCGTCGTCATCAGCAATTTCTCCCGGCAGATACCTCTCCAGCAGGCGGGCAGGGAGTTTCCGGGCGTCCGAAAAGTCTCTTTCCTGTCCTACCAGCAGGAAGTTGCTTAATGGGATCAGGGCGTAGCCGGATTCTGCCAGTTGCTCGCTGATCTCGGATATGAAGGGCTCCTCCAGCTTTTTTACTCCCGCAATTCCCCGCAGATCCGGCCACCCCAGGCGATACTTCTCGCACTCATCGTCGCCGAATTTTTGATCGTAGATTTCCTTCAGAATATCTGCCACTTCCTCTGCTGTCCGTGTCATGTCTCTCCTCCCAGAATGATTTGATTTACCGGGTTTCCGGCCTGTTGAATCCAGCATAACAGGGCGATGCGACAGAAGTTGACGTGAATGACGATAATTTTTCAAGCTGGAAAGTTTCTTGAATTAGTCATCCCTGAAAAACGCCTTTGAGATAATTGCGATTCTTCCGGTGATCCGATTTCATATGGCCAATATCCGGCAGATCGAGCGGGAAGAGGGGGTGGAGGTGTGAGCGGGCACTTTTTGCTGTTATTGCTTGTAGTTCTGAGCTGTGATAGTATCTTGCTTGAAAGGAGCTGACCATGAACGAGATATTTTTTCTGGTGGAAGATTCAGCTGAAGGCGGCTACACAGCCAACGCCTTGGGAGAGTCGATCTTCACCGAAGCGGAGACGCTGGAGGCACTGCACGAGAATGTACGGGACGCCGTGCTCTGTCATTTTGACGAAGGTAAAGCACCAAAGATGATCCGGCTACACTTTGTGCATGAGGAAGTTCTGGCAGTATGAAGCTGCCCCGCGACATTACTGGCCTCGAATTGGCAAAAGCTCTGGATGTTCTTGGCTACCGGATTACGCGACAGACCGGAAGCCACATTCGATTGACCACACAGCGACCGGGGGAGCATCACCTTACCATTCCCGCCCATGATCCCCTGAAGGTTGGCACCCTGGCAGCCATTCTTGCCGGCATCGCCACACACCACAAGCTGAGCCGAGACGAATTACTACAGCGGCTTTTTTCTTGATTGTAGATTCCCTTCAAAATATCAGCCACTTCCTGTGCTGTTCTCAACATGACTCTCCTCCCTGAATGCCTTGATTGAGCGGGTTCCCGCTATGTTGAATTCAGGATATCAGGGCTATGCGCCAGAAACTGACGCAAAGCGATGAAAATTTCAAACTGGGTGAAATGTGTTCAATCTGGCCGCCAAGGCGATCACCGAGCTGGAGGCGGTGGTGGACGATCTGCGGGAGATTATCCGGCTGATTGAAAGGGAAGAGAGGGTGGAGGATTGCGCAAATTATTGACAGGATCTTCAATCAGGGTAATACTTGTAACTACCAAGTAATACCTGGAGGTGGTCAAATGCAGGCACAAGTAAAACCAATGGCAATCAAGCTACCACAGCAGGACAAGGATCGTTTGCAAAGGCTTGGCGAAGCAAAAAAACGCTCTGCTCACTGGCTGGCGAAGGAAGCAATTTCCCAGTATCTGGAACGTGAAGAAGCCGCTGAACAATTCAATCAGGAAACAGTTGCCCGATGGGAAGAATATTGCCGTACCGGCAAATCAGTCCCTAATGATGAAGTTATGCGGTGGCTGGAATCATGGGGAACAGATAATGAACTTGAGGCACCGCGATGCAGGTAGAATGGCATGACCTTGCAATCGTTGACCTTCTGCGTCTGAAAGAGTTTATTTCCCAGCACAACCAGGAAGCAGCTCGTCGGGCTGTCAGGCTTATCAAGGCAGCAGTCATGCAGATCGCTACACATCCCCGCATAGGAAAACCGGTCGAAGGTTTCCTTGACTACCACGAAATTGTCATCCCTTTTGGTGCCTCCGGGTATGTAGTCCGCTATCGTATCAAGAAAGATACTGTTCTTATTATTGCCGTCAAGCATGGCAAAGAAGCGGGATTCAGCGACCAAACGGCGAAGTTGTGGGTGATCAAGGAGACTGCTGAAGAAGCATACAGCGCCGAAGTGCGGGAAGAGGGGTGCGGAGTGATTCTTACAGCTTGATGTTATCGGTATAAAGTATTACTATTTCAGGCAAAGGTAATACATTGGAGGTGCGCCATGACTAAAGCATCAAAAGTAACGGTAAAAGGACAGGTTCTCATACCCGGTGATATCAGGAAACGGCATCACATCGAACCTGGTACCGAAGTTCGTTTTGTGGAGTACGGCAACGTCGTTTGTATCGTCCCGGTAGTTGCTGATCCTGTTGCGGCTGCATGGGGGATGCTCCCTTCCGAACCGTCGCTTGCGAATGATTTGCTCGAAGAGCGAAAGCGGGACAAGGCTCGTGAATAGCTTTGTGCTGGACAGTTTTGCTCTTCTCCGGTTCATTCAGAAAGAGCCCGGCAATGAACCGGTGAAGGCTATTCTTGATGATGCCATGAGCGGCAAGGCGTGCGTCATGTTAAATATCATCAATATGGGAGAGGTCATTTATAATGTCCAACGCAGGTTTGGTCAGCAGGCCAAGCTGGATGTGGTTAAGAGCATCAGCCTCCTTGATATAGAGATTCTTCCCTCGCCCAATGATATGGTCTACCGAGCCGCAGAACTGAAAGCGCAATTTTCCATGTCCTATGCAGACACCTTTGTTGTGGCCTCTGCTCTGGAGCATGGAGCAACCGTTGTTACCGGCGATCCGGAATTCCGGCAGGTTGAGCATCTGGTAAAAATTCTCTGGATTTAGATTTACCTTAGCGAACTCTACCGACTTCGCGGTTCAAGCTCTTTTAAAAGCTTTTACAGCAAAGAGCGCGAAGAAAGGCGTTTTATGGAGAGGAATTATCAGACAGGATGTCCAGGACGGGAAATTACCCTATAAAAAGCATTTAACACAGAGACACAGAGGCACTGAGATAATCATTACAGAGAGTTAGATAAAATTTCAGATTCATTTGTGTTCACCCTTCAGGTTGTAAGTTGATTTCAAATAATCTCAATGATTTCCTCTGTGCCTCTGTGTTTCAATTGTCGTTTTTAAGATTATTGAAGAGCTACTTCTGCTGCCCTGTAACATAAGCGCTGCTGCGATGTTCGGCAAAGGTAAGATGGGCGAGCATCGTTTCCCTGGCACGCTCCGGGTCACGATCCCGGATCGCTTCAAATACCTCCCGGTGATGCCGGAACAGCATCCGGTGGTCTTCTTCGGTCTGGTAGACAACCCGCCAGACCCCTCTCTGAAACTCCTTCATCGCGTCAAAGATACTCTGCATCAGATGCAACCAGACAACATTATGGGTAGCCTGGGCAATAATGATATGGAAATTGGCGTCCAGATCCTGTGACGGCTTCATCTCCTCCAGGTTTCGCTCCATCTCCCCGACTATCTGTTCAAGCTTGCGCAGATCATCAGGAAGAGCCCGCTGGGCAGCATAATAGGAGGTCCATGCCTCCATGCATTTTCGAACCTCGATCACATCAAGAGCCCGCGACTGCTCACCCTTTATCAGATCTGAAAGGGGGTTGCCTGTTGAAATCTCGACCAGGGATTTGACGACAGTCCCCCCCCCCTGATATGACATGACCATCCCTGAAGAGGTCAGAATGTTCAGAGCCTCTCTTACCGAAGGGCGTGACACACCGAACATCTCGGCCAGTTCACGCTCTGGAGGGAGTTTCTCGCCAGGGGTAAATTCACCTGCCAGAATTGAGGAGCGTATCTGCTCGGCAATCTGGCTTGAGACCTTCTTCGGCTTGATCGGCTGAAAAACCATGTAGCTCCCTGTTTTGGATGGCGGTTAATCCCTTGATTAAATACAACAAACTGCATTGAATTGCAATAATGCTACATTACATAACCGATCCTGAACGCACCCCAGTGCTTGCCGTTGACATAAACCGGGGCTGAGATATCCCACAGCTTCTCCCCGGTGTCGCGGGTATAGACCTGCACCAGTACCCCGTTTGTGTTACGCGCTGCAGCAATCTCGACTGCAGCATTGAATTTTCGCTTTGTCCTGTTCCCGACCCTGTCCTTTTCGGGGTCGCCTGTCAAGGGGAGGGAGTTCTTGCGGTGATGCGTCGGCACGTAGCCGTTGCGATCAGCAAGAACTGCAAAAACCACCTGGTTGTCTTTGAGATGATCGTCTTCAAGATCCTGGATAGCCTCATCGCAAAAAGCATCAAATCTTGTGTGATATTTTGGCGGATCAGTTCCCGGTATCGGAATATAGTTTTCATCGAAAACATCTTCGAGGGTCAGCTTCCCTGATGTAACAGCTTCCGTAAGCACATGCTCCATAACTCTGGCCGCATTCAATGCAGCGCTCTTCCCTTTTGATTCTATCTCCTCCTCGATCAAAAGCTTTAATCCTCCGGCAAGGCTGGTCAGCTCGGCAACAGCACGCTCAGTCGCCATGGATCCGTCTGAAACCTGATGAGCTACATCCCTGACTTCATTCATAGTCTCTGCCATCTGTTCACATGCCGAAGTCTGCTGCTGGGTAGAGAGGGTAATCTCACGGGCAGCTCTGGCGGTTTCATCAACCATGTTCATGATATTTCCGAACGAATATTGCACTTTTTCGACGAGCTCAGCTGCCCGGTCAACAGCTTTGGTCCCCTCTTCAGTTACCACGATAGTACTGTTGGTAGATTTCTGGATCTCCTCAACCAGACCCTTGATCTGGCGGGTAGCCATGACAGTCCGCTCTGCAAGCCTTCTGACCTCTTGCGCAACAATAGCAAAACGTTTCCCTGCATCACCTGCACCTGCCGCCTCTATTGCAGCATTCAACGCCAGCAGGTTGGTCTGGTCACTGATCTCATCGATTATCTCGACAATCCCGCCGATACGCTGACTCTGCTCACCCATCTGGAGCATCCCTTCAGCAATATTTTGCACCTGCCCCCTGAGCAGTGTCATCCCAGAAGTCGCATTACCTACATCATCAGTGCCGGTCCGGCAGCTGTTGCTCGTCGCTTCAGCCAGTGACTCGACTGTTCTGGAGTTGATCGTAATCTGTCTGGCTGTAACCGCAATCTCCTGCGCAGTTGTTGTCACCTCCTGCACTGCTGCTGTCTGCTCTGCTGCGCCTGACGCCTGCTGGGCGATGATTGCCGACATCTGGCCTGCCGAGCCTGAAAGATGAAAAACAGCTTCACGGATTGAGATGAAAAGACGCCCGCTCTTCTCAACCTCCTCTTTCAGGTTCCTGACTATCACGGTTGTCATCCGGTTGATCGCCTGAGCCAGTTTGCCGATCTCATCATCAGAGCCGATCAATGCCTGCTCATTCATCTCCCCTTCACTTATCCTCTCCGCAGATCTGGTCAATCTCTCCAGCGGGGCAGCGATCCTTCTGATGATCCTGAAACCGGCAACAGTCATCAGGAGGAGAATAATCACTCCGCAGATCACGTTGTACTTGAGAAAATCTGATCTCAACTGGTCAAAATAGTCTGCCTTATTCACCCCCGGAACAATCCAGAGCCCCCAGGGCTTTATATAGCGATAGGCAACTATCTTGTCCTGTCCGGTGGTAGTAGCCCGATATTCACAATAACCGGTTCCGCGATCTGAGCGGATCTGATCAATATGGGCCTGACCGGCGAGACTTTTCCCCTCATCCTTGTGATGCACCACAAGAGTCCCATGTTCATCAAGCATGTAAAGGTAGCCGCTCTTCCCTATCTTGATGCTGTAGACATACTGCTTGAAATCCGGCTCCCTGTAAGCATTTGGCCTGATAGCCGCAATCAGGTTGATGCTCTTTTCAAGCGCATCGGCAACTGTCCCGATATCCTCTTTCATGATGGCTTTGATCTGCTGCTCTGCAATGACATATGAGACTGAAACAGAGAGAATCACCGCAAGAAAACCGAGGACGAGCAGAAGAAGGAGCTTTGCTTTAATAGTCTTGAACATTCTGACAACCCTTAGAGACTCTGATTCACCAACATATCAACAGCTCAACCACTCAACAACTCAACCACTCAACAACTCAACAGTTCAACAACTCAACAACTCAACAACTCAACAGTTCAACAACTCAACAACTAAACAGCCTCTTTCCGCCATGCTAAGCACAAGTATCTCGGTCAGGTGCATGATTCTGACCTCTGGCAGCTGTTCTGTCAATCCCTTCTTCAACTGCAGCAGGCATCCGGGGTTGCTGGTCACAACTATTTCTGCGCCGCTTTCCGCCACTGTGTCAAGCTTTCGCTGAAGAATCCGGTCAGACATCTCCGGCTTGACAATATTGTATGTTCCGGCGCTGCCGCAACAGGCATCGGCCGCTGCCAGCTCCCTGTACTCAAGACCTGGCACAAGTTTCAGCAGATCGCGCGGCTCCTTGCGTATCCCCTGGCAATGGGCGATGTGGCAGGGATCATGGTAAGTCACTTTGAGCTGTAGCGGGCTTAAAAGAGGTTTCAGCTCATTGGCATGCTGTGCCAGAACCTCGGAGATATCACGGACTTTTGAGCTGAACCCAGTGGCAGCCACCCCCTCGATATGGCAACCATATTTCTTGAGCTCTGCCCCGCAGCCACCGCAATCTGTTACGATATAATCCAGCTCGTAGCCCCCGAATATATCAATGTTTGTGCGGGCAGCCTCTTCCAGACCAGCGAGATCCCCCCCCAGCATGTTCGGTGCACCGCAACAGACCTGGTTTTTCGGGGTAATGACACGATATCCAAGGGATGAAAGCAGCTTGATTGTAGCCCGGCTGGCATCCGGGAAGATCAGGCTCATGACACAGCCCAGGAAAAAACCGACCGTGCCGCGCTCTGCACCGATTGCCGGTGTTACCTCATGAATCTCCTGACGTAGCGGGCGGGACGGCAGTTCAGGCAACAGCCCCTCCATCCGCTCCAGCTGCCTGGGGAACATCTTGAGGATGCCGAGTTTGCGCACCAGCTTCTGCAGGCCGATCCTCTGGTAAGCGCGTAGCGGAGTCATGGAGGTTTCCAGCCGGTCGGGATGCGGGACCAGCCTGCGCAGGATAAGATCTTCCATGAAGTTAAGGCCGGTTTCTGTTTTACGTTCGCAGGTGAACTCCGCCACCAGCTCACCGGCATTAACCCCGCATGGACAGGCCGAGGCGCATGCCTGGCAGTCAAGGCAGAGGGAGAGGTACTCCAGCAGCATCTCCGACTGATCCAGCTCTCCCTCCTGTACCTTCCGCACAAGGGCAACACGCCCACGCGGGGAGGCAGTCTCCAGGAAGGTTTCCCGGTAGGTCGGGCAGGCAGGCAAACACATGCCGCAGCGCATGCAGTTGATAAGCTTCACATAATCCATGGGTAACCTCAGGTTGAGATAGAGGAAGAGATAGAGATAGAGATCAGTTTTTACTCTATCTCTATCTGTGAGTGCACCGAACGAATATCTCTTTCTGCCTTTCTAATATCTCTTTCTGCCTTTAAAAAATCTTCCCCGGATTCAGAATCCCCTTCGGGTCGAACGCACTCTTGATCCCCCGCATGACGCGAATCCCGGATTCTCCGACCAGTTTGGGGAGATACTTTTTCTTGGCCAGCCCTACGCCATGCTCTCCGGTGATGGTCCCCCCCATGGCAATGGCAGCGTCAAAGATCTCCTCAAAGGCAGCGTGGGCTCTTCTGATTTCGTCCTTGTCCCTCTCATCAGTGAGACAGGTAGGATGGAGATTACCGTCTCCGGCATGACCGAAGGTGCCGATTGTTACATTGTGTTTCCGGGCTGAAGCCTGGATGATCTGTAGCATCGCAGCGATGCAGCTGCGCGGCACGGTAGCATCCTCCAGGATCGTGGTTGGTTTGAGCCTCGCCAGCGCTGACAGGGCGGTACGGCGGGCAGCAGCCAGTTTGAGCGCCTCGTCGGCATCTTTGGCTGTCTGAAAAAACGAGCAGCGGTGTTTCCGGCATATCTCTGCTACGGATGCTGCCTCCTCGGCAATCACAACAGGGTGTCCATCCACTTCGATCAACAGCACTGCATCAACATCAAGCGGCAGACCAACATGGGCGTAATCCTCGACACATTTGATGGTGACCTTGTCGAGGAACTCCAGGGTTGCCGGAATGACCTTGGCAGCGATGATTGCCGACACTGCAAGTGCAGCATCCTGTAACACCGGAAAGTGAGCCAGCATGGTTATCTTCCCTTGTGGTTTCGGAATCAGCCTGACAGTAATTCCGGTGAAGACCCCCAGAGTACCTTCGGACGAGACCAGGAGGGGGTTGAGACTGTAACCGGCGACGTTCTTGACCACCTTGCCGCCGGTACGAAGCAGTTCACCGCTGGCAAGAACCGTCTCCAGCCCCATGACATAGTCGGATGTCACTCCGTACTTCAGCCCGCGCAACCCCCCTGCGTTCTCTGCAACGTTTCCCCCCATGGTAGAGATGTTCATGCTCCCCGGATCAGGAGGGTAGAAGAGCCCCCGGCTCTCAACCTCGCGATGCAGGGCACTGGTAATCACCCCCGGCTCCACTGTAGCGGTCAGATTCTCCTCATCAACTTCGATAATCCGGTTCATCCGGCTCATCTGTAACACCACCCCGCCGTCAAAGGTGATTGAACCGCCGGAAAGATTGGTGCCCGAACCACGAGGTGTAACGCTAACCCCGGCTTCATGACAGAGATGCATGATACCGGTAATTTCCGCTGTAGAACCAGGGAGCAGGACCAGACCCGGCCGGCTCTCCAGCTCAGGTGTCGAGTCATAGCCATAGACCGCCAGAGATTCCCGGTCTGACAGGGTGTATTTGGTGCCGACGATTGCTTGCAGCTCTTTTATGAATGATTGATTCATGATTGATCACCTTGTAAGGGAAATTACAATAACCAGTAAAACAGGGGCAACGTACCGAATGACAACAATAATCCCAGACCTATCAGTGCGGCGGAGAGTTCGGCGTTCATTCCGGCAATGACAGCCAGAGCGCCGGCTGTCACCATGGGGGGCATCCCCGCCTCAAGGATGGATACATCAACTGCCAGCCCTTTGATGCCGAGCATTCGGCAGACCAGCAGAGCTGCCCCAGGGGCCAGAATCAGCTTGAGCAGCAGTCCGAAACAGAGTGGCGAACGGAGCGCAGGCTGCAATTTCAAACTCAGCTGGAATCCTATGGCGGTCATGACCAGGGGTGTCAGCGTACCGGCAACGGTTTGAAGCAGCCGCTCGACCGGGAGAGGATAACTCCAGGGGAGAAGAGCAAGACCTGTTGCCAGGGCAATGGCCGGAGGGAAGAGCAGTGCGCGCTGAAGCGTCTTGCGCAGGTTAACAGACCCCTCCCTGCCGTAAAGAGCCAGAATAAGTGACCCGTAGGTTGCAAAGATCAGCATGGTGCCGAACTGATCGTATACGACAAGATGGAGCAGTCCTGCTTCTCCGAAAAAAGCCTTGATGATCGGCACCCCCATGAAAGATGTATTGCCAATAGGGACTACCAGAAGCAGTACCCCGACAGCAGAGCGGGGCCAGGAAAAGCTACGCGCCACCAAAAGAACCAGAGCAGCTGACAAAAAGAGTGCCCCCCAGGCAATAACAACCGGCACGAGTAGTTCACCGGTGAACCTTATCTGGGGCACCTTGAGCAGAATTACGGCAGGTAGAGAAACATACAGTGCAAACATATTGAGAACCTGGACTGTTTCTGGCGGAAAGGCTTTTAGTCGCCGGAACAGGATCCCCAATGCTACAAAGAGAGCTATGATTATAAAATTATCCATGGGCAGGACTTTATCACCGGTTTAACCATTTATTAAGCTTAAAAACAGAGTAGTTGAGCCACAGAGCTCACTGGCAAATGAATTTTTCAGTAAGCCTCTTGGAAAGCGACTCCCCCTCCCTTGACGGGAGGGGGTTGGGGGGTGGGTGAAGTTGCAACATACTGATGTCATGGAGTATTCCCCCCCACCCTGACCCTCCCCCGCCAGGGGGGAGGGAACTTATTAATAGAATTTGCGAGCGCATTTTACTTGAAATTTGCCATGGTCTCTTTGACCGGAACTGTTATCTTCTTGAAATCAGCAATGTATTTCTGCTCCTGTTTCTTGAATTTCCCGGCGTCCCACTCTTTTCTGTATTTAACCGCTTCATCTACCCAGGTTGCGCCTGCAACAGAGCGTCCTTTTTCATACATCGGCTGGAGTGCTGTTTCAAACGCTTTCCTTTCAGACTTGGAGAGTACGTGGACTTTCATCCCTTTGCTCTTCAGTTTGGCGATAAAGTCGTCGTCGCACTCACGGTTAAGCTTGCGCTGGAAAGCACTGACTTCTGTAGCAGTATCTTCCATTATCTTGCGGATGTCAGCAGGGAGTGAGCTCCAGACCTTCTTGTTGACCTTCATGATCATGACATTGTAGGTATGCTGGGATTGTGTCATCCAGGGCTGTGATTCAAACATCTTGGCAGAGTAGATATTAACAGAGGGGTTTTCCTGGCCGTCAATGACTTTTTGCAACAGCGCGTTGGGGAGTTCAGGATAAGCCATCGGGGTAGGGCTTCCGCCAAGGGTCGAGATCAGACCCATGTACATCGGGCTCTCCATGACCCGAATTTTCTGACCCTTGATGTCGGCAGGGAGCTTGATCTCTCTTTTGCTGTTGGTAAAATTTCTCCACCCGTTTTCAAGATAGACAACTCCGTGAATCCCTTTTCTGTCAAGCAGCGC
>JANNRW010000476.1:0-5999 GCA_031401815.1 Geobacteraceae bacterium
CCCGCAGCTTCAGTTTTCTGAAATCCACCCCTTCAGCTTTTGCCTCTTCTGCCATGAAAAGAGAGTAGGAGGGGGTACATGTAAGAACCGTCGATCCGAAATCCTGCATTATCATGATCTGGCGCATGGTATTGCCGCCTGAGATTGGTATAACTGATGCGCCAAGGCGCTCGGCACCGTTATGAACTCCGAGACCGCCGGTAAAAAGTCCGTATCCATAGGCATTATGGATAATGTCACCTTTATGGGCGCTGGCTGTAACAAGTGTTCTTGCCATAAGATCTGCCCAGGTATCAATATCCTTTCTGGTGTAACCTACAACAGTCGGCTTGCCGGTAGTTCCGGAAGAGGCATGAATTCTGACAATCTCATCCATCGGAACGGCAAAAAGAGCGTACGGGTACGAATCACGCATATCCTGCTTGGTAGTGAATGGGAGTTGCTGTAAATCTTCCAGGGAACTGATGGAACTGACTTTGACACCAGCCTTGTCAAAACTGTTTCGATAAAAGGGGACATGGGTGTAAACCCTTTCCAGTACCTCTTTAAGACGCTTCAACTGCAATGCCTCAAGTGCAGGACGCGGAAGAGTTTCAACTTCTTCATTGAAATAGTTGGCCATCTCTTATCCTTTTAAAGTGCTCTTCCCATCTGGAAAGCCTTGATATTGATCTCAAGCGCCCTGGCAGGCACCATCTTTTCGATGGCGCTTAGCCAATGATTTTCCTGAATATCAAGTCTGCTTGCAACTGCGCCAAGAAGCACGGTATTGGCTGCACGCGGGTTACCAGCCCTGGTGGCAAGCTCCAGCCCGTCTACAAGGAGAAAACCAGGGAAACGGGAGGCAATCTTGTCTGCAAGTCCTTCAGGGTAGAGCTCCTTACCCAGAAGGACAGAGGGGGGGAGAATCCGGAAATTGTTGGCTATGACCTTGGCACCTGGACGGAGCAGTGACAGATAGCGGTAGGTCTCAAGGAGTTCGAACCCGAAAAGGATATCCCCCTCCCCTTCCGGAACAACAGGAGAATAGACCTTATCACCAAAGCGGACATGGGAAACAACACTCCCCCCCCGCTGCGACATGCCATGGATCTCACTCTTTTTAACGTCAAAACCGGCAAGCATGAAGGCTTCAGACAGGATCTCCGAAGCCAGCAAGGTTCCCTGCCCTCCAACCCCTACCAGAAGAATATTTGTTACATCTTTGCTCATAGAAAAAGATTCCTGTTAATTGATGGCATTGAACTTACAGAGTTGCTGACATACTGTACAGCCTGTGCAGAGCTGGGTATCAATCCAGGCCTTGCCTTTCCTGCCGGACTCATCTGGTTGCCACTCTATAGCCGGGCAGCCGATACCAAGACAAGCCTTGCAGCCAGTGCAGATATCCTGGTCAACTGAAAGAGGCTTACCTTTCTGAAACCGGCATTCATCCTTTATCAGGCAGCAGGGGCGATTCGTTATGATGACCGATGGCTCCGGTCTGGCCATCTCCTCCTCAAGCACTCTCCTGGTAGTCGGAAGATCGTAAGGATCGACGATCTGAAGGTTTTTAATCCCAAGAGAGCGGCATAGATTCGGGATATCGACAACAGGTGCCTCGATACCGGCAAGCGTGTATCCGGATGACGGATTTTCCTGCCTGCCAGTCATGGCGGTAATCCTGTTGTCAAGAATGATTACAGTAGCAGGTGCCATGTTATAGGCCATCTCCATAAGAGAGTTGACCCCGGTATGGAGAAAGGTTGAATCCCCGATAACAGCAACAACCCGGCTCTGCTCTTCAGGAGGCAAGGCACGGACAATCCCTGATGCATTGCTGATGGACGCGCCCATGCAGACACAGGTATCCATGGCATTCAGAGGTTGCATGGCACCCAGGGTATAGCAGCCTATATCGCCTGTAACATAGGCTTTCAGACGGTTCAAAAGGTAGAATACACCCCGGTGAGGGCAGCCCGGACACATATTTGGCGGGCGGCTTGGAAGCTTTTCAACAACATGCTCAGCAACTTCCAGAGGTTTGATTAACCCGGCATTGGCAAAAGAGTTACGAATTCTTTCCGGAGAGAGCTCGCCGCAGAGAGAGATGATTTTCTTGCCGGTTACCTGTATTGATAAAGCAAGGATCTGCTCCTCAATGAAAGGGTCAAGCTCCTCAACAACAAAGAGAGTTGTAAGCTTTTCCGAAAACTCGCGGATCATATCTGCCGGAAGAGGATATATCATCCCGAGTTTCAGGGTTGAAGCATCAGGAAACGCTTCTCGGACATATTGATAGGTAACACCGGTGCATATGATACCTGTCTCAAGGGAGCGATATTCAAGTCGATTTATGCCCAGAGAGTTGGCGTATTCAGCAAGTTTGACGATTCGCTCCTCGACAAGAGGGTGGCGAATCCTGGCATTACCGGGTAGCATGACAAGTTTTTGAGGATTTTTTACAAGTTTGGGTTCAGGCAAGCCGGAAACCGGCTCAGCAAGTTCGACAACAGATTTACCATGAGAGATCCGGGTGCAGCTCCTGAGCATTACCGGAGTGTCAAACTGCTCCGATATCTCGAATGCCAGGCGGGTGAAATCCTTGCACTCCTGTGAATCAGCCGGCTCCAGCATCGGGACTTTTACAAATTTCGCATAATTGCGGCTATCCTGCTCGTTCTGGGAAGAGTGCATCTCCGGATCATCTGCAACAACCAGCACCAGGCCGCCGCCAACACCGGTATAGGAGACCGTGAACAGGGGGTCTGCCGCGACATTTACACCTACATGCTTCATGCAGGCAAGCGCTCTTGCGCCGCCAAATGATGCTCCGATGGCAACCTCAAGTGCTACCTTTTCATTAGGCGCCCAGGAAGAGTCGATAGAGGTGTAGTTACGGACATTTTCCAGAATTTCGGTTGAGGGGGTGCCAGGATAGGCGCTGGCGACCTTAACACCGGCTTCAAAGGCTCCACGAGCGATTGCCTCGTTACCGGAGAGAATCTCTTTCATATAATATATTCCTTCAAATAAAAATAGGGGTTACCCCCATATGAAGCGATGAATATAAACGTTTGACCAGTAGTGTGTCAACTGCTTTCTGGCGCGACTGGAGAGGGTAAGGAGGTTTGCCGGAAGGATTGTTCCTCCCGAATTATCCGAGCCTTCGCGAAGCATCCCATGAGTAAAAAACCAGTCCGGTCCAGATAAACAGAAAGCTGATCAGACTCGCTCCGGAAAGTGGCTCATGATAAAGCAGCACTGCCAGTAAAAAATGGATCGTAGGTGTGAGGTACTGCATGAATCCGATGGTGGCAAGCCGAAGACGACGGGCAGCAGCGGCAAAGAAAAGGAGTGGCAGAGCAGTGACAACACCTGCCAGTAGCAGCAGGATATCCAGACGGATGGTTGTATGAAGAAAAGCTCCCCCCCCCTGCCACTCAGCATAAAAAAGGTAACAGAGCGCAAAGGGGGCAAGCAGAAGTGTTTCAATAGTAAGCCCTGGCAGGGAATCAACCTTGACTATCTTGCGCAGCATCCCGTATGAGCCAAATGTCACTCCAAGGATAAGAGCTGTCCAGGGGAAACTGCCGAGCCTGATAGTCAGAATCATGACCCCTGTAGCCGCAAGTACAAGACTTGTCAACTGAAGGGGGCGCAGTCGCTCTTTAAGGAAGAGCGCCCCTAGAGCAATACTGACAAAGGGTGAAATGAAATAACCGAGGCTTGACTGAAGAACCTGGGCATGATCAACAGCCATGATAAATACAAGCCAGTTGATGGCAATCAGCAGCGCTGACAAAGCGAGCAACAGAATTGATCTGCACTCTGAAAATGCGCTCCTGAACTCCTGCCAGTTGCGAAGAGATGAGATAAGTGCCGTCAGAAAGAGGAGCGACCAGACAATCCGGTGAGAAACCACCTGAAGTGGAGGGACACTGCTCAGGCTCTTGAAGTAGACCGGGAAAAACCCCCAGATAAGATAGGCGACCAGGCCGTAGAGCAGCCCTTTGCGTGCCTCGGGATCAGAGTTTTTAAAGAGGGTCACCAGGGTGCTCCGGCATCAGTTTGGGCTGGGACAACTGAAAGTGTGATGAAGAGTGACAGAAATGAACCTTTTGAGTCAAATGAAATCAGGGAAAGGTGTAGTATTAAGAACCGAAAAACAGGTTGCAGTATCAGAAGGAGAAATCCATAATACAGGTTCAGTTCTAACTATCTGACAAGGAGTCGACACAGCATGGGCGCTCATATACCAATGAAATCATGCTTCGCCAGTGACAACTACGCCGGTATATGCCCGGATGCATGGAGTGCGATGCAGCTTGCCAACGCAGGTTATGCCTCCTCCTACGGCGATGACCAGTGGACCGACAGGGCGTGCAAAGCCTTGCGGGATCTGTTCGAAACCGACTGCGAGGTTTTTTTCGTCTTTAACGGTACAGCGGCAAACTCTCTGGCACTTGCCTCTCTTTGCCGCTCCTATCACAGCATCATCTGCCACGAAAGCGCACATGTTGAAACCGACGAATGCGGGGCAGCCGAATTCTTCTCCAACGGTACAAAGGTACTGCTCGTAGGGGGTGAAAATGGCAAAGTGTCGCTGGAAGAGACCGAACGAACCGTACAGCGGCGCACTGACATTCATTATCCCAAACCACAGGTAATCAGCATTACCCAGACTACAGAGCTGGGGACTGTTTACTCCGTCCCGGAACTACAGGCTATCGGTAGCCTGGCAAAACGTCTGGGCTTAAAGATTCATATGGATGGGGCAAGATTTGCCAATGCGGTCGCCTCCCTTGGTGTTGCCCCGAAAGAGCTCACCTGGAAGGCCGGTGTTGATGTTCTATGTTTTGGTGGCGCCAAAAACGGGATGGCGGTCGGTGAGGCTGTAGTTTTCTTCAACAAGGAGCTTGCTTTTGAATTTGACTACCGCTGCAAGCAGGCTGGTCAACTCGCCTCAAAGATGCGCTTTCTGGCTGCACCATGGACAGGCATGCTGGAGAGCGGTGCCTGGCTCAAAAATGCTGCTCATGCAAATAGTTGTGCTTCATTACTTGAACAGAAACTTGCAGGTATTCCCGGAGTAAGGCTCATGTTCCCCAGAGAAGCCAACGCAGTATTCATTGATATGCCGACTGATCTTTGCAACAGTTTGAAAGAGCGTGGCTGGCACTTTTACACCTTTATCGGTGCAGGTGGTGCAAGGCTCATGTGTTCATGGGAAACTACGATTGATGAAATTAATGAGTTTGCAGCAGATATTGCAGAACTTGCAGGAGAGGTTAACTGAAGTAGTCAGTTGTCAGGGGTCAGGAGTCAGAATAAACCTGAAAACGGCAGTTGCGCCACAGAGACACGGAGACACAGAGGAAATCATAGAGCTAAAGCATAACCAGAAAGGTGAAATGATTTGAACTGCTTTCATGGCCTAACCCCTTGTAATGCTTATCTCCGTGCCTCTGTGTCTCTGTGGCAAATGCTTTTTCTAGGATAAATGAAATATCTACTGACCCCTGACTCCTGAATACTGACTACTGCTTCCCTATTCAATAAACCGCGACATTTTCCTGAACTTCTGATAGCGCCCTTCAACAAGATTATCCGGAGATATCTTCATCAGTTCAGCCAGATTTCTTGATAGCGCTTCGTGCAGGGTTGCTGCCATTTTCTCATGATCGCGATGAGCTCCGCCAAGGGGTTCCTTGATGATTTCATCTATTACATCAAGCGCCTTTATATCTTTGGCAGTAATCTTGAGCGCTTCGGCTGCCTGCTCCCCCTTGGTGCCGTCTGACCAGAGAATGGCAGCGCACCCTTCAGGAGAGATTACGGCGTAAACAGCATGCTCCAGCATCAGAATCCGGTCACCGACTGCAATGGCGAGCGCCCCGCCGGAACCACCCTCACCCGTGATGACTACTATGATCGGTACAGTCAGGCCGGCCATTTCCCGCAGGTTTCTGGCGATAGCCTCTGCCTGTCCCCGCTCTTCAGCACCGATGCCGGGATAG
>JANNRW010000477.1:0-2394 GCA_031401815.1 Geobacteraceae bacterium
AGGATGTGGGATTCAGGCCGGCCACGCCGATACAAGAGGGCCTGCGACGCTTTGTTGAGTGGTATCGAGGCTTTTACCAGGTCTGATTTTTTGGGACTTACGTCTCTTTTTATGCTATTTTTTTTTGTTTACGACAATTCATTCAGCGTTCGGGAGCAACTTCATGAAAAAAGCACTTATAACCGGCATTACAGGGCAGGATGGTTCTTATCTGGCTGAGCTTCTGTTGTCAAAAGGATATGAAGTCCACGGCATTAAACGCCGGGCCTCGTCACTCAATACCCAGCGGGTCGATCATATCTATCAGGACCCGCATGTTGAAAACCAGCACTTTATTTTGCATTACGGCGACTTGACCGATGCCTCCAACCTTACCCGTATTGTTCAGCAGGTCCAACCGGATGAAATCTATAATCTGGGAGCCCAATCTCATGTTGCAGTAAGCTTTGAAGAACCTGAATATACAGCCGATGCAGATGGGTTGGGGGCTTTGCGTCTCCTGGAGGCGATCCGCCTGCTGGGTTTGGAGAAAAAGACCCGTTTTTACCAGGCCTCCAGTTCTGAACTGTATGGTCTGGTGCAGGAGACCCCCCAGAAGGAGACCACACCCTTTTATCCACGTTCCCCCTATGCAGTGGCCAAACTTTACGCTTACTGGATAACCGTAAACTACCGCGAAGCCTACGGTATCTACGCCTGCAATGGTATCCTCTTTAACCATGAGTCCCCGCGTCGGGGCGAGACCTTCGTTACCCGCAAGATAACCCGCGGTCTTGCCAATATCGCTCAAGGGCTGGACCAGTGTCTCTTCATGGGCAACATGGATTCACTGCGCGACTGGGGTCATGCCAAGGATTACGTCAGAATGCAGTGGATGATGTTACAGCAAGAGCAGGCTGAAGATTTTGTGATTGCCACCGGGCTGCAGTATTCAGTTCGTGAGTTCATTCGCTGGTCAGCCGCAGAGCTGGGCATCACTCTTCGTTTCGAAGGTCAGGGCCTGGACGAGCGTGGAATAGTCGAACAGGTGCAAGGTGACCGGGCGCCGGCTCTCAAGCCCGGCGACGTCATCGTAAGGGTTGACTCGCGTTATTTCAGGCCGGCCGAAGTCGATACCCTGCTGGGGGATCCCTCCAAGGCCAAGGCCAAGCTGGGGTGGATTCCGGAAATTACGGCACAGCAGATGTGTGCTGAGATGGTGACGCAAGACCTGCACGTCGCCCAGCGCCATGCCCTTCTCAAAAAACACGGCTACGAACTGCCGGTTGCCCTCGAGAATTAGATGGCCAGCAAAAAAGCCCTTATCAGTGGAATATCCGGACAGGACGGCGCTTATCTGGCCAAGCTCCTGCTTGAAAAAGGTTATCAGGTTTTCGGCACTGCCCGCGATGCCCAGATGTCCTCTTTTCAAAACCTAGAAAAGCTCGGCATCCGGCAGCAAGTAACCCTGCTCTCCATGGCGTTGAATGACTTTCGCAGCGTCCTGCAAACGCTTTCCAAGGCCCAGCCGGATGAGGTTTACAATCTGGCTGGTCAGAGCTCAGTGGGGCTCTCCTTTGAGCAGCCGGTGGAAACCCTGGAAAGCATCAGTATCGGCACCCTTAACCTGCTGGAAGTTATTCGTTTCCTGCAGAAGCCGATCAGATTTTACAGCGCCGGCTCCAGCGAATGTTTTGGGGATACCGGTGGAGTCCCGGCAGATGAAACAACATCCTTTCATCCCCGCAGTCCGTACGCTGTTGCCAAGGCAACTGCTCATTGGGAAGTTGCCAATTATCGTGAAGCCTACAACCTGTTTGCCTGTACGGGCATTCTCTTTAACCACGAATCACCGCTGCGGCCTGAACGTTTCGTCACTCGCAAAATAATTACATCGGCCTGCCGCATTGCGGCCGGAAGTGCAGAAAAACTTCAGTTGGGAAATATTTCCATTGCCCGGGACTGGGGCTTTGCTCCGGAATATGTGGATGCCATGTGGCGCATGCTGCAGCAGGATACACCCGGTGATTATGTGATTGCAACTGGCGAGACCAATACTCTAGAAGATTTTGTGGCGGAAACCTTTGCTCAGCTTGGGCTTGATTGGCAGGAACATGTCAGTACAGATCCTGCACTGATAAGGCCTTCAGAAATCATGGTCAGCAGAGGTAATCCCGCAAAAGCATTTGCAGAGTTGGGCTGGAGGGCCAATAATCGGATGAGAGATATTATTCGGATAATGATTGATGCCGAGCGGGAGAATAAATGAGCGTTACGGACATGCTTACCTGTTTCAAGGCATACGATATCCGCGGAAATGTCCCCGAGGAACTGAATGAAGAAATCGCCTACCGTATTGGTCGTGCATTCGCCGATCGGTTTTCTCCCCGCAATACCGTTGTTGGCAGGGACATC